>JBBSSO010000329.1:0-3388 GCA_038241905.1 Cytophagales bacterium
GGTCTTTAAAAAACAAAGTAATATGAACAACGGTACAGTAAAATTCTTTAATGACGAAAAAGGTTTCGGTTTTATTAAAGACAGTGAATCAGATCAAGAATATTTTGTCCATGTTTCTGGCATCGTAGATGAAATCAGAGAAAACGACAACGTAACTTATGATCTACAAGAAGGAAGAAAAGGTTTGAACGCGGTTAATGTAAAACGCGCGTAGACTTTTTGCACAGTTCTTAAAAGCCTTGCTTTTTGTGAGGCTTTTTAATGTCTTTTCGGGTAGGCAAATATTTCGTCTACTTTTAATTATACCCGGCTAAGGCCGCTTATTTTCAACTTTTACAGCCATGAACAGAAAATACTTAGTTAACCCAGAAACACGTGAGTATCTTTGTGTAGCTCTTAAAAAAGGACAGGAATGGGTGCCTAACAACCAAGATTCCCTTGAAAGCTTTATGAGCCCAGAGGTAAGTGAAAATGTGAAAGAAGCCGACATGCTATCGGGAGAATTCAATGATAACAGCTTCTTTGAGAAGTGGATACGAAACGGAACCAATTTTCTGTTCAGGTAGTTAATCCCTACCGGCCTATGCTCTGAGCCGTAAGTAAGAAAGAGCACAACACAAAAAGCGCAAGGACAATTTATGGGTAGATCACAAGAGACCTTTAGTAAAAAAGAAAAAGAAAAGAAGAAGCTTAAGAAAAGGCAAGACAAGGAGCAAAAGAAAGAAGAACGCATTGCCACCTCTAGCAAAGGCAAAGGCATTGACGAGATGATGGCTTACGTTGACGATTATGGCAACATTACGGATACGCCGCCAGACCCTAAAAACAAACGTGTCATCAAGCAAGAAGACATTCAAATTGGGGTGTCTAAGCAAGAAGAAATGGACCCCGCCGATTTAATCAGAAAAGGTACCATTACGTTCTTTAATACCTCCAAAGGTTATGGTTTTATCAAAGACCATGAGTCGCAGGAAAGTATTTTTGTGCATCAAAATGGATTAGAAACCTCTGTTAAAGAAAATGACAAAGTTACGTTTGAAGTAGAAAAAGGTCCTAAAGGCCTGAATGCTATCAACGTAAAACTTGTAGAGTAACAGATTTTTTCCGTTTGATTGCCTAATAAAACCTTCTAGTTCTTTAAAAACGGAAGAGTTCTAACGCTGCCACCTCGGCATTGGCTTTAGAACTCTTCCGTTTTTAGTTTTACTTCTCATGTTTTAGGCCTGTTTTTATAAAAACAGGCCTAAAACAGGCTTCATCATATTATCCATAAAGTCAACCTAACAACTAAGCATGATGTGCTTGTTTTTCATGTTCTTCCTGGCAATGGGCGCAGCTGCCCGTACAAGGTTTGGTTTTGGCTTGATAAAACGAAAGCAGTGGAATACTGGTAAGGCAGGAATTGGTTTTGCGGAACACTTGGTTTAAATACTGATGGGTAAGGTGCAAATCTCGGGTGCCAATGACAAAAACATCTGGCAACGGATGACCAGCTAATTCTTGAATTCCCTCCATCATGTCTTCTTCTTCCACTAAATGGCACCCACCGTTACTTTGCAGAGATTGGCAAAGAGCATCGCCTGCTTTCTTTATTTCGGGCCATTGCTCAAGATCTTGGCCGCCGTAGAAATGTACCAGTGATACGTTCGCTTTAAATTCTTGAGCCAGCGTGTCTATCGCACTTAAAACTCCGGCATCTTGATCCGTGAAATCCGTAGCAAAAACCAAATGTTCATATTTTTGATAAATTGCCTTTTCCGGAATCCAGAGAATGGGGCAGCTTTTTAGGCTTTCTAAAGGTAATGGTAGCGCGGGTGCATCTAGCAAAGGCAACAGCGCAGAACCGGCCAAAATAAGATCTGGCTGGTGAACAGAAACCATGTTAGGAAGCAATGTCTGCCATGCATCGCCACTGATGAGACACTCCGTATTAAGCGGATTAATTTTCCGCCGACTATCGCAGGCATACCGCGTGGCAAAGCTGTGCAATTGCTGTGAATATTGAAACTGATCTGTAAGGGAAAGCGGTGAGCCGTTGGTGCTAAACAGCAATAGGATTTCAGCTTTCAAGTGACACGCCAACTTAACGGCATACCCGTAGGCATTCACGCTGTTTGCGGAAAAATCTGTGAGAACAAGGATCTTTTTCATAGTAACCAGAAGTGCGGATTTAAGGCGTATTAGTAGGACTGCAATAGGTTTGGCCGGACATGCCAGCAATATCTGACGTGGGAAAGACCGGACTTACGTACGGAATACCCAGTTGAAGGCCTCGTAAAATAAACAGAACGGCCATGGCTGCGGCGGCGTACGGAATTACTCTTGAAAAAAACCGCCTTAGCCCCAGCTGAATATATTTACCTGATAAAGAAAGCGCAAACATTAATGGAAATGTGCCCAAGCAGCACGGCTACCTTAACAAAGGTGGCCACAAAGAACCAGATGGCTACGTACAAATGACGCTCGCATCGTTTAAGGATAGTTCCGAACATGTTCCAGCCAAAAACCAACCAAATGAGTGTTATGATAATGTCAATGGGCCATTCTAATTCAGCGTATTCTTTGCTGGAAGTATACCCTAGCGGCAGTATTATAACAGCGGAAATAATAACAACTGCCAGCCCCAGAAATGAATTTTACTCAGAGCTTGTTTAAGTTTTGCTTTTGCCGGCGAAAACAGGAAGCGAAAGGTTCTGACGAAGCGCTTTTTGAGCAACATAGCAGCGCTATGGTGAGAGAAAAAGGCGAAGTCAGGTTCTTTTGATGCCTGTTTGTAGCGCAAAAGACAAATTTAAACATGCTCTCAGAAGGTCTGAGTACATTCTAGTTTTACAGAGGCGTTGTAAAGAATAATAGACCCCATAAAAATACCGCTGCCCACAAAAGCGAAGATAAAGGCGTTGGTGTGCGACGGCCTCACCCGCCCGAAGGTGGTGTACTCAGTGCCCATGTTCATGGCGGGTTCAGCCAACTGAAAGGCAATAATAACCCCAATGAGCATTCCGGTTACTCCCCAAAAAAGAGTGGCGTACCCAAAATCTCGGACAATTTTATTGTCGTAAAAAAAGGTGTCTAGCCAGGTGGAATTGTGCGTTGCGGAGTTGGGATCTGGAACTTTTGGTAAAGTCTGCGTTGACATGTGATGTGTTGGTTTAGGAACGGTCAAATGTCTGGAAAAGCAGAAATTTAAAAGATGATGCTTGTCATTTTCAGGAGTGATAGTTGTCAGAAAACAGCCCCCTCGTGTCTTAGAGCATATTTAAATTTGTCTTTTGCGCTACAAACAGGCATCAAAAGAACCTGTCATCGCCTTTTTCTCTCACCATAGCGCAGCTATGTTGCGGTAATGGCACACCCCGAATGCTTTCGGGGAAACGCTTCGTCAGAA
>JBBSSO010000330.1:0-3375 GCA_038241905.1 Cytophagales bacterium
AATCCGTACGCCGCTACCAACCGCGTTTACAAAAAACAAACAAAAGCTTTGACCAAGGCTATGTGGAAAACACCGGTGACCAACCCCGGCGAAGATTCTCTCCGGCAAGGCGATTATTGGGTAGGAGCAACCAACTTTAACCTACGCAAACCCAATTACGTGGTCATTCACCACACGGCTCAGAACTCTACGGAGCAAACGCTTAAAACTTTTACCATGCCCAGAACGCAAGTGAGCGCGCATTACGTCATCGGCCGAGACGGCAAGGTCTACCACATGCTCCATGATAACCTGCGGGCCTGGCACGGCGGTAACGCCCGGTGGGGAAACACCACTGATCTTAATTCCACTTCCATCGGCATAGAATTAGACAACAACGGGTTTGAGCCTTTTCAGGAAGCGCAAATCAGCAGCCTCATTCAAGTGCTGGCCATTTTAAAGAAAACCCACGGCATTCCGGCGGCAAATTTCATTGGGCACTCAGACATTGCGCCTAGCCGTAAAGTGGATCCTAATCCTACTTTCCCCTGGAAAAAACTGGCCCAAGCTGGTTTTGGTTTGTGGTACGATGAAGAAGCCGTGGCAAAACTGGTGCTTGAAGATGAGCTTTTAACGCCCGTCGTCGGCCAAGATTCTCTCTCCGTTTTGGGTGCGGGGGCTGCGGGTCACACCGTTGCTGTTCCGGCTATTAACCCGCAAATGAGCCTAACGCCACCCTTAGAAATGGTGCCAGCATATTTTAATCCCAAAGAAGCGCTCCGCATTATTGGCTACGATGTCCGCAATTTAGAATCGGCCATTAAAGCGTTTAAGCTCCATTTTATTCAAACCGACCTGACGGCCACCCTCACCCCGCACGACAAAAAAGTATTGTTTAACTTGTACAAACTGTACCTGTAAGCCCACTTTCAATTATTCAGCCTGGCCTTCGGCCGATGGATTTTGTGGTTAGTTCCTGTTTTAGGCCTGTTTTTACAAAAACAGCCCCAAAACAGGGACTAACCGCAGGAAAGCCAACACTTTCACGTAACTTTAGTCGTTTTTGGGATAACGGGTCCCGTGCCCGGTGAAAAGCTGCATGCCACTAGAAAATAAGAAAGCACCGCGTACCAAGTTTAATAAATGGATTCGTACCCTCTGGCTCTTTTTCAGCGCGGGGGTCCTGTTCATCTTTTTTTACTTTTTTGCGGTAGATAGTAACCTGCTGTACCTGTTTGGGCAATCGCCGGGCTTAGATGATCTGGAGAATCCGCGCAACAACCTCCCTTCTGAGATTTACACCGCCGATGGCGTTTTAATGGGCCGCTACTTCCGCGAGAACCGCGACCCCGTTCCGTTTGACTCCATGGCGCCCGTCATGGTCGCGGCTCTGGTGGCTACTGAAGATGAGCGTTTTTATGAGCACCAAGGCATTGACCCGGTTGGGCTAATTTCCGCTATAAAAGACAACCTGGCTGGCAGCACCCGCGGCGGCTCAACGCTGACCCAACAGCTGGCCAAAAACCTCTACAAGCTGCGCACCAAAGATACCAAAGGCGTGCTGGGCCACGTGCCGCTGCTTTCCACGCTAATCTCCAAAACCAAAGAATGGAACACCGCCATTAAACTAGAGCAGCGCTATACCAAAGACGAAATTCTGGGCATGTACCTCAATACCGTCGATTTTGGGAGCAATGCCTTCGGAATAAAAGTAGCGGCTAAAACGTTTTTCAGCACCACGCCCGCCAACTTAAAGCCCGAGGAAGCCGCTGTGTTGGTAGGTGTGCTCAAAGCGCCCACCACGTACAACCCGCGCTTTAACCCCAAAAATGCGCTGGCCCGCCGCAACGTAGTGCTGCAGCAAATGGCTCGTAACAAAGTAGTTACGCCCGCCCAAGCAGATTCTTTGAGCCAATTGCCCATAGAACTTAAATACCACGTTGAGCAGCATTTAGACGGCGTGCCCGCCTATTACCGCAAGACGGTGAACGAAATTGTACGCAACTGGGCTCAAGAAAGAGAGATGGATATGTATTCCGAGGGCCTCAAAATTTACCTTACCATCGATTCAAAAATGCAATCTTTGGCCGAGGAAGCCTTGCAGGAGCGCATGAAAAAATTGCAGAAGCAGTTTGAAGGACACTGGAAAGGTCGCAACCCGTGGGTAGACGACAAAGACAAAGAAATTCCGGGCTTTATTGAGAATGCCATCAAGCGTACTAGCGTGTACGCGTCTCTCAAAAATAAATACGGAACAGACACCGCCGCCATTAACAAAGCCTTGAATGAGCCGAAGGAAATGACCGTTTTTTCTTACCAAGGGCCGCGTAAAATGACCCTAAGTTCGCTAGATTCTTTGCGTTATTACAAGCGGTTTCTGCACGCTGGCATGATGAGTATGGACCCTTTTACCGGCCACATTAAGGCCTGGGTGGGCGGCATTGATTACGAGAATTTTAAATACGATCACGTCAAGCAAGCCCGTCGGCAGCCGGGTTCTACGTTTAAGCCGTTTGTGTACGGCGCAGCCATTGATGGCGGTTACTCGCCCTGCGATAAAATTCAGGACCAGCGGGTTACCATTAAATATATAGAAAACGGCAAGCCGATGGAATGGACGCCCCACAACGCCGATTATTCCGTATCAGGCCGGCAAATGACGCTGCGCCACGCCATGGGCCGTTCGGTTAACACTGTTACGGCGCAGCTCACAGAGGCCATCGGCTGGGATACCGTTAAGAAATTTGCCCGTAAACTAGGCATCAGCAGTCCCATTGAGGCGGTTCCTTCCATTGGTTTAGGCTCATCTGACGTGAGTATTTACGAAATGGTAAACGCCTACAGCACGTTTATGAACAACGGTTTTTTGAACAAGCCGCTGTTGGTCATGCGCATTGAAGACCGCAACGGCAACGTGCTAGAGCAGTTTAACCCCCAGCAGAAACGGGTTATTAGTGAAGAAACGGCTTTTTTGATGGTGCACATGCTCAAAGGAACCATGGAAGAGCCTGGCGGAACCTCGCAAGCCCTCTGGGAATACGATCTTTGGAAGAAAGGCAACCAAATGGGTGGCAAAACCGGAACGACCTCCAACTATTCAGACGGGTGGTACGTGGGCGTTTCCAAAGACTTGGTGACGGCCGTTTGGGTGGGCGGCGAAGACCGCAGCATCCACTTTCGGACGTCCGCCACCGGCGAAGGCTCCAAGACAGCGCTCCCAATTTTTGGCCGGTTTATGGAGAAAGTGTACCAAACCCCAGAACTAGGCATTACCCTGGGGCCGTTCCCGAAGCCAAAAGTAAAGATTAAGAAACCCTACCAATGCCTAACAGTGTTGCCCCGAAAAGTGGTGGTAGACACCGTGGCCGTTGACTCCATGCTGGAAGAACTCAACGA
>JBBSSO010000331.1:0-3370 GCA_038241905.1 Cytophagales bacterium
GCCACGGTGGTGGGGGTGGGAGCCAATGTTTTTGGAGCGGGCTTTCCGCCTGGCTTTGTGCCGGCCTTTAGCTGGGGCGGAGCCGAGAAACTGGTAACGTTCCGGTTGCCAAAGTTTCTGGAGCTCGCCCAGACTGTGCTGGGCCGCCAAGGTCTGCGCCTAACTGAAGAAGAACAAAACATCTTCGCGCATATTTTTGACGTTACCCAACCGGACCGTTCTTGGACCGCCATACCAGCCTCGTCTTAATTTAAACTTTGATTCGCTGTTTTAGGCCTGTTTTTCTAAAAACACGCCTAAAATAGGGTACGCTTTAATT
The DNA here is from genome assembly GCA_038241905.1 of Cytophagales bacterium. GTDB lineage: Bacteria > Bacteroidota > Bacteroidia > Cytophagales > Hymenobacteraceae > Nibribacter. Next base: position 320 of record JBBSSO010000331.1, read on the forward strand.
TTTCTGGAGCCCGCAATTTTTTTTGGAATATTTCCTCGCCGAGAAAGTAGTTTTAGCCCTATTTTTTGAAAAAGAGCGCAAAACCGCCGGAGGGGGCTTATCTTTACAGAAGCATTTGGCTGGGGCAACTTTCTGTTCTTGGCCAATGTCCGGTAAAGGTCTTTAATTCCAGAATCTGTGCAGTTTTCCAGTATTTACGGCCACGCAGAAACCAAGCAACTTTTAGTTAATTCTGTTACATCGGGCCACGTGGCCCATGCCCAGCTTTTTTTAGGGTTCGATGGCGGCGCTAACCTTGCCTTGGCGTTGGCCTACGCGCAATTCCTTAACTGCGAAAATCCGCAGCCCCAAGATTCTTGCGGCACCTGCCCCAGTTGCTCCAAAATTAGCAAGCAGGTTCACCCAGACCTGAATTTTGTTATGCCGGTGACCAAAACTAAGGACCATTCTGAGGCGCTGAGCAAGCACTTTGTAAAACCTTGGCGCACTTTTTTAGCCGATAGCCCGTACCAAACCCTGCACGATTGGATGCAGTTTATTGGCGCTGAAAACAAGCAGGGCAACATTGCCAAAGAAGAAAGCCGCGAGCTAATGAAGCTAACTTCGCTCAAAGCATTTGAGGCGAAGTTTAAAATTGTAATTATTTGGTTGCCCGAGTTGCTGAACGCCGCCGCTGCCAACGCGCTGCTCAAACTGCTGGAAGAGCCGCCTCCTGCCACGGTTTTTTTGCTGGTGAGCAATGCTTCAGACAAAATTATAACCACCATTTTATCGCGCACGCAACTGGTAAAAGTGCGCGCTTTTTCTGATGAGGAAGTGCGGCAGTACCTGACCGAGCAGCTGGGCGTTGAACCCGACCGCGCCTACCAGGCCGCGCAATTAGCCGAGGGAAACCTGCAGGCCGCCCGCGTGCTGAGCCAAGAAATGACCTCAGATTACTTTGCTTTTTTCTTGGCTTGGATGCGCCTGTGCTACAACCATAAGTTTGATGAGGTGATGGAGAAAAGCGAAGATTTCCAGAAGCTAGGCCGCGAGAGCCAGAAAAGTTTTCTGCGGTTTGCGCTGGGCTTGCTTCGCAAAGTGTTGCTTTACGGCGTAGACGAGCAGCTTATTTCCTTTTTGCCGCCACCCGAGCTGGATTTTGTGCAGAAGTTTTCCAAACTAATTCACCAAGGCAACGGCGCCGAACTTACGGACCAGCTGAACCAGGCGCACTACCACATCGAGCGGAACGCGCACCCCAAAATCACTTTTTTGAATACCTCTATCCAAATCGCGCAGCTGATCCGCCCGATTTCATAAGACAGTACTATGCAAGCAGAAAGAAAAACGTCTTCTATCAGAATTGGTACCCGCGGCAGCCGTTTGGCGCTGTGGCAGGCCCACCACGTAGCCGATAAACTGCGCGAGGCGGGCATGGAGGTGGAAATTGTGGCCATCACCACCAAAGGAGATTTGATTTTAGATAAGTCAATTGATAAGTTGGGTTCTAAGGGCGTGTTCACCGAAGAACTGGAGGAAGGCCTGCGTACCGGCGATATTGACATTGCCGTGCACAGCGCCAAAGACGTGCAGTCCACCATTCCGGACGACTTGGAACTGCTGGCTTTTGTGGAGCGGGAAAAGGCGCATGACGTAGTTATTTCCTTCAATCCAACTTTTAAATTGGGCGAGGGCCAGCAAGTAATTGGCACGTCGTCAACCCGCCGCCGGTCTATTCTAAAACGCTTCTACCCAAATCTAATTACCGCTGAGTGCCGGGGTAACTTGCAAACCCGTATTCAAAAGCTAAAAGACGGTCAGTATGACGCCATTTTACTGGCCTACGCCGGCGTGGCACGCATGCAATATGACCACATGATTGCCCAGCATTTGTCCGTAGAGGAATTTACACCAGCCGCCGGGCAAGGCAGCGTGGCCATTGAGTGCGCTAAAACGTTGCCCTTAGATTTAAAAAATACGCTGCGCGATGTGTTAAACCACCATGAAACTTACCTCTGCCTTACCGCCGAGCGCGCATTTTTGCGCACCATGGAGGGCGGTTGCAGTATTCCGTCCTTCGCGCTGGCCACGCTGGAAGGTGATACGCTGCACTTACGCGCCGGTATTGTGAGTCTAGACGGCAAAGATTACATTTTGGAAGTACACAGCGGCCCTTCTGCGCAGGCCGAAACCATGGGTGAACAAGTAGCCAACGTAGTGCTCAGCCGCGGTGGTGACCGGATTCTGAAGGAAATTAAGGAAGCAAAAGTTTAGGGCAACTTGCATAGGCTCTGGCTGTTTTAGGTCTGTTTTTCGAAAAACAAGCATAAAACGCATTCTTGTAAAAGGCTTGGCAAGTCGGCTGACTTTGGGAACAGAACCGGCACAACATATTTTACCTCGTATTAAATTTTTACCTCGATATTCTATTATTCTTATGAATAAATACGCTTTAAGCTTGGCGTTAGCCCTTTTGTTGGTGGTCGGTTCTTTAACGGGCGCATCGGCCCAGAAGAAAAGCCGGAAAGATTACTTGGTCACCATTGAGACCAGCCAAGGCACCATGCGGTTGGTTTTGTTTGAAGACACGCCCCGCCACCGAGAGAATTTTCTGAAACTGGTGAAAGAAAAATTTTACGACGGCACCACCTTTCACCGGGTTATTCCGGGTTTTATGATTCAGGGCGGCGATGTAAACAGCAAGGACGATAACCCCACCAATGACGGCTCCGGCGATTTAGGTTACACCATTCCGGCCGAGATATTGCCCCACCACAAACACGTGTACGGCGCTCTATCGGCGGCGCGTTTGAGCGACCAAATGAACCCTGAAAAAGCATCTAGCGGCTCGCAATTTTACTTGGTAGAGAACAAGGAAGGCGTCCCGTTTTTAGACCAAAACTATACCGTGTACGGCCAAGTAATAGACGGGCTTGATACCATTGGCCGTATTGCTGCCGTTCCCAAAGACTTTCGCGACCGGCCACTGACGGACCTGACAATGAAGGTGACGGCTAAAAAGATGAAAAAGAAAAAAATAACAAAACTATACGGCTACTGCTACTACTA
>JBBSSO010000332.1:0-3363 GCA_038241905.1 Cytophagales bacterium
TCATATTGGCAACTTTGGTCGGAAGGCAATATAGAACATTTATCCATTCATGGGAAGGGGCATTTAGGTGCCTCTTCCTCATGAAAAATATAGGGGACTATTGCCTGCCTTAAAGGTGCATTTGTTCCTTGAATGTAAGAAAGAAACACGGCTTCCTATAAAAAAAACGCCCGGCTTATTTGCAGAAGCTGGGCGTTTTGGTGCTGTTTTTAGAAAAACAGGCTGAAAACAGAATGCTTAGTAGCGGTAGTATTCTGGCTTGAACGGGCCTTCTACTTCCACGCCAATGTAGGCGGCTTGCTCGGCAGAAAGTTCTTCTAATTCCACGCCAATTTTGGCTAAGTGTAAGTAGGCAACTTTCTCGTCTAAATGCTTGGGCAGGGTGTACACTTTGTTCTCGTACGCATCGGCGTTGGTCCATAATTCAATCTGGGCCAGCGTTTGGTTAGAGAAAGAGTTAGACATAACAAACGATGGGTGACCAGTAGCGCAACCCAAGTTTACCAACCGGCCTTCGGCCAGGATGATTACGTCTTTGCCGTCTATGGTGTACATGTCTACCTGCGGTTTCACGGTGTCCTTGGTGTGACCGTAGTTTCCGTTGAGCCAAGCCATGTCAATCTCGTTGTCAAAGTGACCGATGTTGCAGACAATGGCTTTGTCTTTTAAGGCTCTGAAATGCTCTTCCCGGATAATGTTGAAGTTACCAGTGGCAGTTACCACAATGTCAGCTTCTTTTACGGCATCTACCATTTTCTTCACGGCAAAACCGTCCATCGCGGCTTGCAGCGCGCAAATAGGGTCAATTTCTGTTACGATGACGCGAGCACCTGCTCCCTGCAAAGAGGCAGCAGAACCTTTTCCTACATCGCCGTAACCAGCCACCACGGCTACTTTACCAGCCATCATGACATCCGTAGCGCGGCGGATAGAATCTACCAGAGACTCTTTACAGCCGTATTTATTATCGAATTTAGATTTGGTAACGGAGTCGTTTACGTTAATGGCGGGCATAACCAAGGTGCCGTTTTTCATACGCTCGTACAAGCGATGCACGCCCGTAGTGGTTTCTTCAGACAAACCTTTAATGCCAGCGGCTAGCTCAGGAAACTGGTCAAACACCATGTTGGTGAGGTCACCACCATCGTCTAAAATCATGTTCAAAGGCTGGCGGTCTTCTCCAAAGAAAAGAGTCTGCTCAATGCACCAGTTAAATTCCTCTTCGTTCATGCCTTTCCAAGCGTAAACCGGAATTCCGGCGGCGGCAATGGCAGCGGCGGCGTGGTCTTGGGTTGAGAAAATGTTGCAGCTAGACCATGTTACATCGGCGCCTAAAGCGGTCAATGTCTCAATCAAAACAGCCGTTTGGATGGTCATGTGCAAACAACCGGCAATGCGAGCTCCGGCCAGCGGTTGGCTGGGGCCGTACTCGGCGCGGATGGCCATTAAACCCGGCATTTCAGCCTCGGCAAGTTTAATTTCTTTTCTTCCCCATGCAGCCAGGGAAATATCTTTTACTTTGTACTTCAAATACGTTTCTACCATTGTAGTTCAGCTTTTTATAGAACAACCACAAAGATACGTAATAAGTTTAGCAACATCAATCACTGGCCTAACGGTCGTTTTAGCCCTCTTTTTCAAAAAACAGGCCGAAAACGCTCTTTTTATCTTTCTACCGCCCGCAAATGCTCTCTCCCATAGAACGCGCTTTTATTCAGGCTCACCTTGCGGCAGACCCGGCGCAGTTGGTTTTGCAAAGCAATAAATGGCCAGCGCTAAACGTGTCCAAATTGGCCCAGCAAATTAGGGCACGGCAAAAAGCGAAAAGCAAATTACCCACTTGGGCAAGCAATTTAGATCTAGTTTTTCCGCCTAATTTATCCGTTGAGCAGAGTTCTTCTGAACTGACGGCCGCCTACAAAGCACAATTGCTGCAAGGCCAAACGTTGGTAGATTTAACCGGCGGATTTGGGGTAGATTCCTTTTTCTTCGCGCAGCAGTTTGAGCACGTGTTTTACGTGGAACACCAACCAGAATTGGCAGAAATAGTAGCCTACAATTATGCGCAGCTGGGCGCACAAAACATACGCGTGCAAGCCACGGCGGCAGAAGATTTTTTGCAAAATTTTCATGGCAAAGCCGATGTAATTTACCTAGACCCCGCCCGCCGCGGCCAAAGCCAAGAGCGGGTGCATTTGTTGCAAGATTGCGCGCCAGACGTGCTGGGTTTGTTGCCGCTGCTGTTCCAGAAAAGCCACCAAGTATTGTTGAAAACGGCCCCCATGCTGGATGTAGATTTGGCCTTGCGAGAACTGGCGCACGTGGCGCAGGTGTGGGTGGTGGCGGTGCAAAACGAATGCAAAGAAGTGTTGTATCTGCTTTCGCCCCAACCCCCGGCCGTGCCGTTTATTACCGCCGTCAACCTGAAACCAGACCAGCCTGCCCAAGAAATTACGTTTACCAAAACCCAGGAAGAACACGCCGCCGTTACTTTTGCGGAGCCGCAACGGTTTCTGTACGAACCTAACACCGCTTTGCTCAAAGCTGGCGCTTACAAATGGCTTTCAGAGAAATATGGCCTGCATAAATTAAACCGCAACAGCCATCTGTATACGTCTCAGGATTTATGCGAGGAGTTTCCGGGCCGGATTTTCGAAATCTGGGAGGAACCGAGAGCCAACGTCAAAGAACTTCACCAACTTTTACCCGACCAAAAAGCCAATATTACCGCCCGCAACTACCCGTTAACGGTGGCTCAACTGCGCCAGAAAATTAAACTAAAAGAAGGCGGCCACCAATATCTTTTCGCTACTACAGATCTGCACAACAAACCCATTCTACTGCTCTGTCAGAAAATTAATTAACCTAAGCGGAGGGGCAATTTAGTGCAGTGTTGGTAAAGGTTGGTAGATGTTAAAAGCCAGAAAATCCTTTCTGTTTTAGGCCTGTTTTTCGAAAAACAGGCCTAAAACAGAAAGGATTTTTTTTTAGCACAACCTGCTAGGAAGTATTCCTTTCAAAAAGATAAAATAAATTATCTGGGCGCTGCCCGATGTAGGAGAAATAAAGTACAGCTTGTAGCTTTCTGGCAAACTCTCTAGACTTCCGGATAAACTGGCTTGGCTTTGCTAACCCATTTGTTCCCGCGCAAACTGAACCGCCAAGGCAGGTGCGCATCTGGCCCTGCGTACGCAACGCCCACCCTCGGGCCAGCCACAATATCCTCAGGCAGTATTTCTACGCCGTGGTCTTCTACCCAAATAAGCGTGCCGGTAACGTCTGTGCCGTTGTGCTGCGTAGTGATGCCCAAAGCTTGCGTCAGCAAACCAGGACCAGCCGTCAGCCGAGGCTCTATTTTAGCCA
>JBBSSO010000333.1:0-3362 GCA_038241905.1 Cytophagales bacterium
AAAACCTGGTTTATGCATATTTCTGGCGGATGTCGGGACCGGGCGTAACCTCAGAAGATAAGATTATTTCAGACGCCGCCGCGGACTTTGATTTGGTGCTGGAAAAATACAAAGACCACCTGCAACATTTAGACGTTCGTCACCAAGAAATGCCGCAGCCGATGGTATCTATTTTGGAAGCGCTGGCGCAGTTGCCAGAAGGTTTTGCTTTGCAGGTTGCCCACCGCCGGGTGCCCCAATATTTATTGCCACAGTTGCAGGAAAGAAATTTTGCCATCGCGGTAAAAGAAACAGGGCCCGACCAAGTTCAGTTGCTCATTTATAAAGAAGCCTAAAAATGCCTGCTGCCAGTGTTTCCAATTCGCCAAATAAATGGGTGGTGCTGCCGCATTTTGCGTTTGCCGCCTGCGCTTTTTTGGTGGTGAGCGTGCTGCTGCTTTTTTCTACCGATGCTTTTGCCGGTCATTATTTCCATCCGAAGCTTTTAACCCTCACCCACGTGGCAGTGCTAGGTTGGGCGACCATGCTTATTTTTGGCGCCCTTTATCAGTTGCTGCCCGTGGTACTAGAATGCAAGCTGTACAGTGAACGACTGGCAGCTGCTGCGTTTTCGCTATTGGCTGTGGGCACGGTTCTGCTCGCTATTTGTTTCTGGAATTTTAATTTAGGCGGATGGTTGCACGTGGCCGGTTGCTGCTTGTTTCTGGCTTTTGTGCTGTTCAACATCAACGTATATCAAACGGCCCGGCTAGCGCCGAAATGGACCATCACTTCTGATTTTATAGTTACTTCTGCGCTTTGGCTGCTCCTAACGGGTTTCCTTGGTTTATTAATGGCCATCAATTTCACCAACCCTTTTTTGCCGAAAGACCATCTGCTGTACCTGAAAATGCATGCGCACATGGGCATGGCCGGATGGTTTCTGCTCCTTATCATTGGGGTAGGCAGCAAGCTAATTCCCATGTTTTTGCTTTCTCACCCAAAGGGCACGCGCAAGCTTTCTTGGTCTTACAACTTGATTAATGCGGGCCTGCTGCTGTTTGTGGTTGATCAATTGTTCTTCCAAACAACCTATCTGCCGATTTATGCCGCGCTGGTGGTGGCTGGAGTTGCGCTTTTCATGTGGTATATTTATGAGGCTCGGGCGCTGGCTCTACGCAAGGATTTAGACTTGGGCATGCAGCAAACCTTTATCGCTTTGTTACTGCTGTTGCTGCCGCTTGTTATAGTATTTCTGGTAAGTGCGGAAGTTGGCTTGCAAGCTCCGTTGCTCTCCGCTTTGTATTTGGTGTACGGGTTGTCGGTTTTTCTGGGCTTTGTGACGGCGTTAATTCTGGGGCAGACCTTTAAGACCTTGCCTTTTATTGTTTGGATGCACGTTTACGAGAAACAAGTAGGCAGATTTAAAACCCCGCTTCCCAAAGATTTGTATTTTCCCAAATTGCTCCAAGCTCAAAACTTTTGCTACTTGGCCGGGTACATTACACTGCTGTTAGGCGTTCTCTTGCGGGAGCCAAGTGTAATAATGGCCGGCAGTATTGTTTTTACCGCTGCCGCCCTTTTGTACACGGTTAACGTGTTTCACATGCTGCTGCACCGCGCACGCCAGCTAGAACCTATTACTTATGGAAAATCCAACTCCTGATATTCGCCAAGAAGTGTTCAACGCCCTCCGGCAAGTCATTGATCCTGAGATTGGGGTTAACATTGTAGATTTGGGCCTGGTGTACCAAGTAACGGTAGAAAAAGAGGTTTTGAGCGTGGACCTAACGCTCACCACGCCCGGCTGCCCCATGAGCGGAACCATTATGACGGCGGTAGAGAATATTCTGGAAATCAATTTCACCAATTATGAGCGAGCGGTTCAGCTGGTTTGGTCTCCTATGTGGACTCCGGACATGATTACCGAAGGAGGCCGCCGGCAACTCGGCTAAAAAATTGCCTTATCTTTGCGCTAATAGTAACTCACCAGGTTTAATTTTATGCTCTCTAAAACTGCCGAATATGCCCTCCGGGCGATTGTTTTCCTTGCCATGCGGCAGGAGTCCGGCAAGAAAACCGGCATAAAAGAATTGGCCCTGCAATTGGAACTTCCTAGTCCTTTTTTGGGCAAGATTATGCAGGATTTAGTACGCAAAGGCGTAATTGCTTCTCTAAAAGGCCCAACCGGTGGCTTTTATCTACATCGGCCTGCGGCCGATATTACAATATTGGAGGTGGTGCGCACTGTTGACGGCCTAGAGGCATTTAAGAAATGCGGCATGGGCATGAAACAATGCTCAGACAGTCATCCGTGCCCCCTGCACGATGCCATTAAAGCCCACAGAAACCACTTGCTCCAGCTTTTCGGTTCCAAAACCATGCAGCATTTGGTAGCGGATGTTGCCTCAGGTCACTATTTTATTACCAATTTGCCTGCGGAATAATCTTAGCTAAATCGCTGCAAAAATTTTGAAAACTTCCTTAAAGAAATTTACCGTTTTCGGCCTGTTTTTCTAAAAACAGGCTGAAAACAGATAAGATTTAAGCCAATTCTAAACGAGTGAATTTCCTTAAATTGCCTCGGTAAACGTCTCTCTCTTTTTTATGAATATATCCGGTTCTTCTGCCAAACCCAGTATTTTAGAAAGTCAGGCTCGTATTCGGTTCGACCATTGTGACCCGTTTGGACATCTAAACAACAGCGCTTTTCTGAATTATTTTCAAAATGAGCGCGAAGACCAGGTAGAAGCCGCGTACGGGTTAGATATTCACGCTTATTTCCGGAAAACGGGTCGTGCTTGGGTAGTGGGCCAAAACCAGATTGTGTACCTGCAGCCTGCTTTGGTGCGGGAATTAGTTACCATCCAGACCAGTATCAGGCGCGTGACGGAAACTAGTATGCTGGTAGAGCACTTGATGTTAGACCAAGAAAAGGAGAAATTGAAGGCCGTACTCTGGACCAAGTTTGTGTACATTGATGTCCGGAAAAGCGCCCGCGCGCACCATGAGCCGGAGCTGATGGAGCTGTTTACCCAAGTAGAAGTAAAGGAAGAAACTCCGGCGCTTTTTGAGGATAGAGTCAAACAACTGCGCTCCCAGTTTTCAAAAGCCTCGGGTAAATAGCTGTTTTCGGCCTGTTTTTGGAAAAACAGGCCGAAAACAGAAAAATTTATCGAAGTAAAAAAATACTATTCTGGTGTTTGCTCCGCAATGAGCGTACTGCTTAATCTTCGTAATTCAATCTCGGCGGCTTTGGCTTCAAACTGAATGTCAATCAATCGGTTTTCGGCTACTAATTGGTTTCGCTGGGCTTCTCTTAATTCCAGGGCAGTTAACAAACCTAATTTGTAGCGCGCCAACGCAACCTCGGTATTTTGACG
>JBBSSO010000334.1:0-3360 GCA_038241905.1 Cytophagales bacterium
AGAAGAAGGCTTATCTTAGACGGATTGTTGACTTCCGCTGCTTCTTTATGGAAAATACGCGCGGCTTTCTTTCGTTTTTGTTATACATCAACCCTCCCGTCCATGACCCTGAAAAAATTGATGGCCATCGCCAGTTTGGCGTTTCTATTACATAGCCCTGCGCTGGCCCAAGAAGCAACGGGCTCTTATCAGTTTTCCATCAACCTAACCCAAGTAAAAAACGACCGCCTAGAAGTAACCCTGCTTCCACCATCTCTTGACCAAGACGAAGTGGTGTACCACCTGCCCAAAATGGTGCCCGGCACTTACGCGGTGTATAACTTCGGTAAGTTTGTGTCTAACTTCTCAGCCTTTGACAAAAAAGGCCGGAAGCTGAAAGTGCGTAAATTAGACGTAAACAGCTGGAAAATTGAGAAAGCCAAAAAGCTGGCGCGCATTACCTACACGGTTGATGACGCTTGGGACACCCCAAAACGAGCCGACATTGTCTTTGAACCTGCCGCCACCAACATAGAAGCTGACAAGGTTTTCTTACTCAACCACCACGGTTTTTTTGGTTATTTTAGTGGCCTTACCAAGCTGCCGTACACGCTTACCATCACCAAACCCGCCTCTTTTTATGGCGCAACGCCGCTGCGCGCTACCAGTTCAACGCCCACCACAGACACCTTTACCGTCGGGAATTACAATGATTTGGTAGATTCTCCCATTATGTACAGCCGCCCAGACACGGCCATGCTAAAAGTGGGCAACGCCGAGGTACTCATTGCAACCTACGCGGCTGGCGGCGGAGAGCGCTCCAAAAACTTGGCCCAGAACATCCGCACCATTTTAGAAGCTCAGAAAAATTACCTGGGCGGCACGTTGCCCGTAGATAAATACGCTTTCCTGATTTACATTGACAACAAACAGAACCGCACCGGCTCTTACGGCGCGTTGGAGCACTCTTATTCTTCGGTGTATTATTTTCCGGAAATGGCCCCGCCTCTGCTGGCTGAGCAGGTTAAAAATATTGCCGCCCATGAGTTTTTCCACATCGTTACGCCGCTCAACATTCATTCAGAAGAAATCGGGAATTTTGATTTTAGCAATCCCAAAATGTCCAGACATTTGTGGATGTACGAAGGCGTGACCGAGTATTTTGCCCACCACGTGCAAATCAACCAAAACCTGGTAGAATTACCGGAGTTTCTGGAGGAAATGAGAAGTAAAATCATCTCTTCTACCCAACAATACAATGACACGCTGCCGTTTACCCAACTAAGCTTGGGCGCTTTAGATGTACACGAGAAACAATACAACAACGTGTATGAAAAAGGCGCTCTCATCGGTTTGGCCCTAGATATTACGCTGCGCGAATTGAGCGAGGGCAAGTACGGAATCCTGAATTTGATGATGGACTTGAGCAAAACCTACGGCATAAATCGTTCTTTTAAAGACGATGAATTATTTGAAAAAATAGTATCACTGACGTACCCTGAGATTGCCGGTTTCTTTAAAAATTACGTGGGCGGTAGCACACCGCTACCGTTTTCTGCCATTTTCCAGAAAGTGGGCCTTACCTACGTGCCCAGCGGCATGCAGAAAAACATGTCGTTGGGGCGGCCCACGCTGGGCTATGACCAACCCTCGGGCCGTATTATAATTGCCGCAACCCAGAATTTAAACTCCTTTGGCCGCGCGATGGGCTACCAAGTTGGGGACCAAATCTTAAAAATAAACGGCGAAGACGTAAGCCTGAGCAACGTCACCGACCTGATCAACGAGCACATTATTAACGGACAAGAAGGCATGCCACTTACCATTACCGTGGGCCGGAAAGATAAATCTGGCATTTTTAAACCCACGCTCTTAAAAGCCAATCTGGTAGCCACCGAAGAAAGAGTGAGCCATCTGCTTACGCCAGACCCCAACGCCACCGAAGCCCAAAAAGACCTGCGGCAAGCTTGGCTTTATTCTTCCTTGCCGTAAGCACTTGTTTTAGGCCTGTTTTTCAGAAATCAGGCCTAAAACAAGAATGCTTCTCATATTCCATAAAGTAATTCAAACCATTCTAGATGTCTCGCTGTTAAGGAAGCTGGCCTTATCTTTACAGCGTAACTGCTTGTTTTTAAGCACCACATATCAACTCCGGGCCCGTTAGCTTGCCACATATTGGGGTTGGCCCGTTAGGTTCTAGACGTTTCTATTTTTGTTCATGCGCATAAAACAGCTTTTTCACGTTTCTTTTCTTTTTGCTTTGCTTTTGTTTGGGTTCAATTCCCAGGCGCAGAACAATATTACGCTTAGCGGAACGCTGCGGTCGGCGCAAACCGGTGAAACCTTGATTGGAGCCACCGTGGCAGTTGTAGGCACCAGCATTGCCGCCGCAACTAACGTTAACGGCCGTTATTCACTTTCGCTAGCCAAAGGCGAGGCCCAAATCCAGTTTTCTTATTTGGGTTACCAATCCATCACCCGGGTTTTGACGCTTTCCAAAAACACGGTTCTAAACTTGGAACTAGAAGAAAGCACCAGCCAGCTCAACGAAGTGGTGGTAGAATCTGAACGCAATTCCTTTGCAGAACGTCTCAGCACGCCGCAGATGAGCATGGAAACGTTGTCCACGCGAGAGGCTAAATTATTGCCGGCTTTGTTTGGCGAGGTAGACCTCATTAAAACCCTGCAACTGAAACCGGGCGTGCAATCTGGCGGCGAAGGTTCTAGCGGCATGTTTGTGCGAGGCGGCAGTTCTGACCAAAACTTAGTTTTATTAGAAGATGCGCTGGTTTACAACCCCAGCCACTTGTTTGGTTTTTTCAGTGTCTTTAATCCTGATGCGCTGCGTGGCGTGGAGTTGTACAAAGGAGGTTTTCCGGCGCAATTTGGCGGCAGACTTTCCAGCGTTTTAGACGTGAAAATGCGCGATGGCAACCGGAAAGAATATGCAGTTTCGGGCGGCCTTGGTTTAATTGCTTCTCGGCTCACGGTTGAAGGCCCTATTAAAAAAGACAAATCTTCTTTTCTGATTTCTGGCCGCCGTACCTACGTAGACGTTTTTACCCGCCTGATCAACGAAGCCAAAGACAACGACCCAGAATGGTCGCCCATCCCGGATTATTATTTTTACGATTTTAACGCCAAAGCCACTTTTGACCTAGGCCCCAAAGACCGCCTCTTTTTTACGGGTTACTACGGCAGAGATTTCTTTAAATTCTACGATAAAAACTTCAATTTCAATTTCAACTGGGGCAACACAGTCGCTTCTTTGCGCTGGAACCACTTTTTCTCGCCCCGGTTTTTTGTGAATACCACGGCGTCTACCTCGGCGTACGCCTATGAGATTAGCAACCAACTAGATGTGTTTACTTTCAACCTCAC
>JBBSSO010000335.1:0-3351 GCA_038241905.1 Cytophagales bacterium
GTTACGTGCTGCTCAATGCTGCTGATATCGGCCATGGATACAAACTTGAATTTGATGCCGAAGTTCTGGAATACTTTGGTGAAAATGCGGTAGGTGCCGCCGTACAAATCATTGGTAGAAATTACCTCATCGCCGGGCTCCAGCATTTTGATAATGCAGTCAATGGCCGCCATGCCCGAGGCGAAACAAAGGCAGTGTTTGCCGTTCTCCAGCGCCGCCAGAGAATTTTGCAAAGCGGTGCGGGTTGGATTGTGGGTTCTGCTGTACTCGTAGCCCTTGTGGTCGCCAGGCGAGCGCTGCACGTAGGTGCTGGTTTGGTAAATGGGCGTCATGATGGCCCCGGTGGTGGGGTCTGGTTCTACGCCAGCATGTATGGTTTTGGTTCCGAATTTCATAGTGCTTCTACAATAGGTACGCTGCAAGTTAAAGAAAAGGAAGGCAAGTTTCCAGTAGCAGACCACCATGATGGGCGGTTTTACCGTACTTTGAGGAAAACCATCGCCTATGTGGAAAAAACTCCTGACCCAGAACACCGGCACGCTCCTTTATTCTCTCCTGCTGGTGGTAGTGCCGGTGGTGTTCAGTTCGGGGTTGGCCGTGTGGCTATACGGCCACCAATCGCAGATGCAAAACTTAACGCCAGCACAAGTTGGGCTGTACTTTTTGGTGGTGTCTTTCACGATGGCCTTCGCCCTCACTCCTACCACGTTTGTGGCCCTAGCTACGGGCTTTTTCTTGGGCTGGAGTGGGTTTCCGGGCGTGGTGGTGGCGTATGGCGCAGCGGCTTTGGTGGGTTATAGCATGGCCCGGCTGGTTGACCAAGGCAAACTGGAGAAACTGCTCCACCAATTCCCCAAGGCCGAAGGAATTAGAGATGAGCTCCGGAACCAAAGCTGGAGTTTAATCATCCTTTCTCGTATTTCGCCGGTACTACCGTTTGCGTTTATGACGTTTGTTTTGTCTTTGGTGCGCGTGCCACGGCTGCGTTTTTTGGTGGCCAGCATGGTGGGCATGTTGCCCCGCACGCTGTTTTTCTTTTGGGTAGGCACCCAAGCGCAGGATTTATTGGCTTTGCTGCAAGACCCCAACGCGGGTACATCGGGCAAGGTGCTTATGGCCGCTCTGGTAATTTTGTCTTTTGCCGGCCTTTACGTTTTGTTTAACCGGGCCCTTAAAAAGGCATTGGCGAAGAAAGTGTAGTTGCATCATAGATGTGGCCATTTTTAAACCGCTTGATTTACAAAGGCAACAAGGCCGAGGCCACATTTTTCTTGAATATATTTTACCAGAACTTGCGTATACGGCAGCAAGGCATTACCTTTGCATTACTAAATAACTGGTCACGTAGCTCAACTGGATAGAGCATCTGACTACGAATCAGAAGGTTTGGGGTTCGACTCCCTACGCGACCACCAGTTTAAAAAAAGCCCTTTAGAGAAATCTAAAGGGCTTTTTTTGTTTTATGCTGAGTGTTTTTCTATCACCTTACAATTTGCTTGCAGCATAACAAAGTCAATAAGAGCTGGACTATCAAAACAAATCGTTGCTTCCCAATGCGTTAGCCCTTTCCATTTATATTGTTTTTCCCTATATTTCATCGTCCGATTGAAAATGCATGGCAAATTTCTGTAAACCAGCGCTTTCCCTGCAGCGATATTACATATCGGAATTATTAGCAATTTGAAATTTACTTACTTTTAATTTCTAGTAGCATCTTTTTAAAAAAATATAAAACTCTGTTTTAGGTCTGTTTTTCAAAAAACAGACCTAAACAACTTTCTATAATTTAATCTACTAACATTAAATATGAACTTATGGATTTTCAGGATGTAATTAAGGCACTGGGAGAAAAAGTTTCTCGAATGCAAGAAAGTATTCAAACCGAAGAAGCTACTAAAATGGCTTTTGTGATGCCCTTTATTGCCGCGCTGGGCTATGACTTGTTTAATCCCACAGAAGTAGTCCCGGAATTTATTGCTGACCTAGGCATTAAAAAAGGAGAAAAGGTAGATTTTTGCATTTTTAAAGATGGTCAAGCAACCATCATTATTGAGTGTAAACACTGGAAAGAAAAATTAGACGTCCATAATTCTCAATTGCATCGGTATTTCCACGTTACAACTTCTAGATTTGGTATTCTTACCAATGGAATTAACTACCGGTTTTATACTGATTTGGTAGAGCCCAATAAAATGGATGACAAGCCTTTTTGGGAGTTTAACATTACCGATTTACAGGAACAAACCATCTTTGAACTCAAAAAATATCACAAAACTCATTTCAGCGTAGAAAATATTCTAAGTTCTGCCAATGAGTTAAAATACGCCAAAGAGATTAAGCGGATTATGTTAGAGGAAATGGCAAATCCTACAGATGCTTTTGTCCGCCACTTCGCCAAGCAAATTGTAACTGGACCCATGACAGTTAAAGTGCTAGAGCCATTTGCAGGACTCGTAAAACGATCGTTAACTCACTTAATTAGTGACATGATCAGTGACCGTCTCAAAAACGCGTTGGCTACGGAGGAAGGCAGGAACACTGCCCTAGCTAAGGTTGAAGAAGACACCACTGTGCAGCCGGTTAACCCAGAAGCGGGCTCAAAGATTGAGACAACTGAATTAGAGAAAGAGGCGTTTTATATTGTCAGGTCCATCCTTCGTACTAAAATAGATGCCAGCCGTATTTCACACCGCGATACCCAAAGTTATTTCGGAATTCTGCTGGATGATAACAACCGCAAACCCATTTGTCGGCTTTATTTAGACGGGAATAAAAAGCACATCGGTTTGCTCGACGATGCCAAAAAAGAAACCCGCCATGAGTTGCATACCTTAGATGATATTTACGCGCACGCAGACCACTTGCTGCAAGCTGCCGCCAGTTATGATGGCAAATCAGTTGCGGTGAACTAAGGAAAGGTTTTTCTTTCTGTTTTAGGCCTGTTTTTCAAAAAACAGGCCCAAAACAGTTATCCCAGTTCTTTCAAATTTCCCATGCCCCTCCTACCCTGAAAAAAAAAAATCTGTAAGCTCCCCCCCTCCTGCAACTCACTAATTAATTCAGCGCCAAGCACCATTATAGCCAACCATTATGATTAAAGCTGGCCTTTGCTTAAATGAATGGCAATGTTTAGTATCTTTGAAATAGGTCTTGGGGTTTAGAGCCTGGTTTAAATTTTAGGTTTGCACCAGAAAGCTACGCTTTAAATACGCTACCAAACCGGGTTAGATTATTTCCATCACTTCTGAGCGATCCAGAAGAAAGTTGCATTTTAAAGTTCTAACGCATGATTATCAAGAAGAAAAGTATCCGGGAGATGCAGCAAATCTTGCTTGCTATGGAGGCGTTGGA
>JBBSSO010000336.1:0-3351 GCA_038241905.1 Cytophagales bacterium
ACAACCTATTTGATCAAGAAACCAACATTTATTTTAATGGATCAATCGCACAATACATTCCAGCCTTTGCGTACAACAACCTTACTACATCGGCCGCAGTCATTAAAACCTTGCAAGGCAATGCTACGGTGCAAAAACACCTGCAGCTTACGGCTGGCGAGATAAGAACTGGTAGCCATAAAATTACGCTGGGCGATGTAGCTAGCAGTATTTCTGAGTCTGAAACAGCGTTTGTAACGGGCACAGTAGAAACCACCCGTACCCTCACCGGCGCCGAAGAAGATTTTGGAGGCCTAGGCATCACGATTACGAACGCAGCTACCAGCACTACTACTGCCTCTAGGCTGACCGGTACTGCCGTTGGCATAAACGGCACCAGCGTAAAACGGAGCTTCACCGTAACGCCCACCGGCACCAACACAGGCTTAGATGCCACCGTGATGATTAAATACCTCACCCATGAACTGAACGGCATTCCGGAAGAAAAACTGGTTATGTACACCTCAGCAGACGGAGTTCACTGGCCAGCTATGCCTAAAAGCAACACAACTCTTAGGAGTGCTGACAACGAGGTTGAGGTGACTGACGTTACCAGAATGCAACAATTTGCCCTCGGAAATGTGGAAGTACCATTGCCTGTTTCTCTCATCAGTTTCACCGGCAAAGCGCAGAAAGACGGCATCCTTCTTGATTGGGCCACGGCTTCAGAGAAAGACAACGCTTATTTCTTAGTTGAAAGAAGCGCTGACGGCAAGAATTTCCAAACCATAGGCAAAGTAACGGGTAACGGAAACGCCACCACTCGTCTGGATTATGAATTGCTAGATGCGCAACCCCTTGCCGGCACTGCCTATTACCGCCTAGTACAAACCGACTTTGATGGAAAAACTGAGCTAAGCAAAACCATTGCAGTAAAAGCTACTTTAGTTGCCAGCCAAGCCGTGGTTACCGTGTATCCTAACCCTACTACAGAATCTGTGCAGGTAGACATTACCGGAGCTGGTAGCGGCAACGCCACGGTGCGGGTGTACAACATCACCGGAAAAGAAGTAGCAGTACGTCAGATCCAAATTGGTCTTGGTCAGAAACTACATTTAGAATCGCTGCCCGTAGGAACGTATATTCTTAAGATTAGCGCCAACGGATTGGAGACAGTAACTCGGATTGTGAAACAGTAACACTCCCGTCTCTTACATAGAAAAAGGCACCCAACTTGGGTGCCTTTTTCTATGTAAGAATTTCTGCGTAGAAAGTTTTCTAGCGGATGCTTAGCCGTAAAAAATGCGATGCTGTTTTAGGCCTGTTTTTCCAAAAACAGGCCTAAAACAGCATCGCACTTTCATTTCATCAACTCTAAATTTTGTTGGAGGATTTTTTTAACCGGCCTCGTCTTCTAGGTAATAATCGCCCACGTGGCCTTCGGCTTTGTCATTGCTGAAGCGAACTAGGTCTTTCATGAAATTATCATGAATGTCTTTAATTCTGCCCGAGACAGTGACGTGCCGCATGAGAACCTTGGCAATCTGGCTAGCTTCTTCTAAGTAAAATATATCTTCTACCACCTCGTCTTTGTCAGAATCTATTTGCAGAAGTTCTGATTGAAGATTCATCATGGCGGGGTCATCTTCGCCGAACATAATGAGCGTGCCGTGCAGCTTGCTGAGCATTTCGTTGAAAAGTTCACCTTCGTAGGGCAGGTTTACTTCTTCGTCATCTTCTCCGGCAAAGCCCGCGGGCCGACCAAGGCCGTCCTCATCGTCATCGTCAAAAGAAAATTCATCGTCAAAGTGGCTGTTTTTGAGGTCATCCTCGTCGTAGCCATATTCATCGTCGTGATTGCTGCGTGCTGCCATGTCTTGTGTTTATTCGCTGCTGTTGTCCGTATTGCCATGTACGAAACTTTAGGTAACCGGGCAGCCAATTTAGTAAATATTTTAAAATGCGCCGGACTGTTTTAGGCCTGTTTTTGCAAAAGTAGGCCTAAAACAGATAATTTAAACATGCTATCGCCTTTGGGGCGCAATCTTTAAAACTTTGCCCGGCCCAGCTAGTAAATACTAGCGGTAACAATTTGTTTTTTATGACCGCAGCCACCACTTTTTCTTCTATAGTTCAAGCCCAGCAAGCGTTTTTCAGGTCTGGCCAAACCCGGCCTCTCTCTTTCCGGAAAAAGATGTTAGACGTTCTGGAAAAAGCCATCCGGCAGGAAGAAACCCACATTCTGGGCGCCCTGGCCCAAGATTTTAGCAAGCCTGCTTTTGAAACTTACACCACCGAAATTGCCATTCTATTGGCTGAAATTTCTTTTATTCAGAAAAACTTAAACCGTTGGACCAAACCCCGGCAGGTAAAAAGTAGCCTTCTTAATTTCCCTTCGGGCGATGCTATTTACCCCGAGCCTTACGGGGTGGCCTTGGTTATTGGCGCTTGGAATTACCCGTTTCAGCTCACGTTGTCGCCGTTGCTGGGCGCGATGGCCGCCGGTTGCTGCGCCATTTTAAAACCATCTGAACTAACGCCCGCCACCAGCCAACTGTTGGCTGGTCTCATAAAAAAACACTTCGCGCCAGAATATATTACCGTGGTAGAAGGCGCCGCCGAGGCCAGTCAAGCGCTATTGAAACTCCCTTTTAACAAGATTTTCTTTACCGGCAGCGTGCCCGTGGGCAAACTAGTAGCGCAAGCCGCCGCCCAACAATTGATTCCGGTTACGCTAGAATTGGGCGGTAAAAGTCCGTGCGTGGTAGACGAAACCGCCAACTTAAAGATTGCTGCCCGCCGCATTGTGTGGGGCAAGTTTTTGAACGCCGGCCAAACCTGCGTGGCGCCAGATTACGTGTTGGTGCACCAGAGCCAGGAGCTAGCTTTGCTGGCCGCCTTAAAAGAAACCATTACGGAATTTTACGGCCCAGACCCCGCCGCCAGCCCAGATTACGCCCGCATAATCAATGATGCTCATTTTAACCGGCTCACGGGTTTGCTAAAGGAAAGCACCGTATATTCTGGCGGCTCCGCCGATGCCAGCCAGCGTTATTTGGCCCCTACCCTGTTGCAAAACGTAACGTGGCAGAGCCCGCTCATGCAAGATGAAATCTTTGGGCCGCTGTTGCCGGTGCTCCCATATAAAACCTTGCCGGAGGCCATCGCCCAGATTAATGCCCGCCCCAAACCGCTGGCCTTGTATTTCTTCTCTAGTAGCAAAGACGCGCAGGAAATGGTATTGCAGCAAACCTCTTCGGGCGGCGTGTGCCTTAACGATACTATTTCGCATTTGGTAAACCCCCGGCTTCCTTTTGGCGGCGTAGGCGAAAGTGGCCAAGGCAATTACCACGGCAAAGCCAGTTTTGAGGC
>JBBSSO010000337.1:0-3341 GCA_038241905.1 Cytophagales bacterium
AGATTAGAGTTTTCTTGAATGTAAACCTGGTTGCTGTCCGGGATGAGGTAGCTGTCCCCGACCGGAATATAGGGTACGCCAGAGGCTAATAGCGTATAATTGCTTAGGTCATAAACGGCTCCGGTTGCCTTGAACCGCACGGAGTCAACTCCGGTTTTCATGGAGTAGAAATAGGCATCGTCTTTGTCTGCTTCGGCAGCGGAAAGAGTGAGCTCCTTCTTTTTAAAATCCCAACGACCACCTCCCAAAGATGATTTATATTGGGCAAACGGGAAGACGGTACTGGCAAAACCTTTGCGCTCTGGGGCGTACGTGGCGTAACCATCGTCTAAGTTAAAATCTAAGAAAACGTCATAGGTAGTTAGGGCCGGTTTGCTTTTGTCTGTGGAGCTGACTTCCATGCTGGCTCGGTTGCCGTGAATCAGTCCTTTTTTAAAGACGAACTGCTGTGATTTTATGGCCACGTCTTTGTTTTCAATCACGCCATCGCCAAACAAAGCCGATGGCGTAAAGCCCAACATGCCTTTGTAGGTAAATCGGTCAGCAAACATGCTCATGAGCTCTTTGCCTTTAGATTCTACTTGCAGCGTGTCTTGGTAGGGCCGCCACGCCATGCGGTAAGACGCGAAATTACCGCTGGGGTACGACCCCTGAGCCACCGAGCCAGCCTTAAAATCACCTTTGGTCCCGACCTCCGTACGAGCAGAATCCATAAAAAACACAAAACTAGGTGAGTACATGGTGGCCGTTTGGTAAGTTAAGGACCCGTTGCCCACCAAGCCTTTGGTGTCCATGCTCAAGGTATCTGTAAACGTGCCTTTGCCGCCGTAAACCTGATAGCCAGCCTTGGGAACCGGCACTTTAAAGCCCAGCGCGCCATCTGGCTGCACCGAAAGCCGCATTTCTATAGGCGGGAAAATACCGCCGGAGTGAAACGTGCCCACAAACCCAATGGTACTGCCTTTGCCGCTGGCCATGCTGTCTATTCTAAACGGAGGAATGCTAAAATACACGCTGGTATCATACACGCCCCCCAAAATCTCTGGTTTGTTAAAGTAAACAGTAGCCCCAGAAATAGCGTCTAAGGCGGGAAAACTACCTATTTTCTTGCGCCCAGATTTATTGTCTGGCCGGTTTAAATACAATTTAGCGGTGCCTTGGCCACCACGACTTTCTAGGCGGTAGGGCACTAATTTTTCGTGGCCGTCTTTGTCTTTTAGCCGGGTGGTTAAGATGGTAGAATCAATTTTGGCCAGGTCTATAAAAAAACCGTCATAGTCAAACAAGAATTCTTTGCCCCTAAAGGTAAAGTTTGATGATTTTACCCGGCCGTTAAATAGAATGCCCCGGTTTTTCTGAATCCGGACCGTTTGGCTGTCTGGCTCAGCGGTTACCAAAGAGTCTTTGGTGAAGGTAAATTTCTGAACGCCCCGCACAATTAAATCGCCGGAGGCGAGGTCTAGGGTAGCATTGCTGCCGGTAGCAGAAATTGCGTTTATGTGAATATAATCAAAGTCTTTTTTATCGCGCGAAGCGTCTACATAGTGCATGGCTTTGTCGCGGAGCTGCACAAAGCCGGTTTTTGGGTCATAATCCAGGAAACTGCCTTGGGCTAAATTGCTCAAAGCGCTGTGCAAAATCTCTCTTTTTACCTTGGTGTCTCGCTCCATATCGGCTAGGTAAAAAGACCGAGAACCTTGCTGCTGGCCGTAGCCCACCGCCAAATACAAGGGATGGAAGTTAGCCACGTTCCGGATTTGGTTAAAGCGCGCCTCGGTGTAATATTCTTTGGAATTAATCTGCGCAGGCACCTGGCTTTTAGCCGTTAAAATGGTGAAATCTATTTTCTTCTCCCCCAAATTCCAAGTGGCCATGTCGGTAGAAAGTTCTACTTGCTGGTAAGAATGGAAATACGGCGTGCTCTTAAAAAGCCCTTCGGTATTGACCAGCACCAAGCGCTTGGCCTCGCGGTTGTATTTGAATTTTACGCCCGGGTGGGTGATGGAATCCGTGCCCTGGTACAATGCCACACTCGCCTCCGGCGATGTTATAAGGCTGTCATTAATAACATAATTTCGGGCGGAAGCTTTGAATTTCTGCTCCCCACCTTCTGATACCCAAATGGTGGACGGGCTGCCGTCTAGAGCCGCGCTCATCAGCGTTTGGCCGGCCGTAGACATACCGCCCACGTATTTAATAGCGGCACCAAAACGTTTAATCTTGGCGTTGTTGGTGTGAGAAATAAACCGCGGAAACGCTTTCTCGCCGTTGGCTCTGGGCTGAGTAAGCTTGTACTCTAAATTACCTCTAATGTCGTTTTCTAACACGGCCGGATGAACCAGTATTACGTTTTCGGCTTGGAAACCGGGCTTGGAAACATCAAAAATAAGGTTCTGAATTTCAGCGGTGGCCTGACCGCCCATGTGACTCCAAATGAGTTTGCCTCCTTTGCCCACGTATTTGCCACCCTCTAAAGCCACGGCCCCGGTTGCGCTTTTAATGGTCACAGAATCATGCGGCGAAGTAAAAAGCAAATCTACTTTGTCTAGCACCAACACTGGCCCCGCCAAAGCGGGCAGCGGTTCTTCAAAAAAAATGGGTTCTGGTTGGGAAGCGGGTTTGGTTTCTTCTTTTTTACCGGTTATTTTGCCTTTGGCGGGCTTGGCTGGGGCTTTTTTGGGCGCACCCCATCCATCCCAAGGATCTTCGTCAGTGGTGGTTTTGGTAGTAGTTTTGGTTTCTGGAGCGGCGGGCACAACATCATCCCAACTGGAGCCAGTGCCTACATCTGCAATGCCTTGACGGTATTCAAAAGAGAAGCTCCCGCCCAGAACTTGCAGTCCGTTTACTTTGCCCTGAAAAAGCGCTTTGTTGCTCAAAAACTGGTGCGTGCTGTTCAGAAAGCGCTCATAGACTTTGTAATCTTGTTTCTGCAAGGTTTGCTCCGCTACGGAAAGAAGTTGATCTAGCTTGGCGCCGGTGTAATTATGCACGTTCACGCTGCTGCCCAAAGCCCCAAAGAAATTCTCAAAATGCGGACGAGCCCGCAGCCGTTTTGCCAGCATTTGCTGGGTTAAGCCCATGATTTTGGTTTTCTGGACCGGACTTATTTTGCCGCTGTTCCAAGCGGTTTCCCAGTTGGCTCCCACTTGGGCGGCAGCTTCCTGTTTGGTGCCCACCAGCAAGGCCTGCACATCAGTCAGGAATTGCTGTGGATCTGCAGCGGATACCTTGTAGCTCTGGGAAAAACCCACCACTGAACTCAGCAACAAAAAAACAAGGACCGAAAATTTCTTCATAAGAAGGTAAGATACCAATTATTGGTTGTTTTTCTCGAATAT
>JBBSSO010000338.1:0-3337 GCA_038241905.1 Cytophagales bacterium
GGGCCCCATAAGCCTGGCTAGCATTGATAAAACCGATATTAATGCCAAAGTAAACGGCCACATAGAAATAAAGCGCGGCGCCAGTGGCGATGTAGTTTCTATGTACTTAGAGCCCAACCCGTATGGGTGGTACTACTTCAGTTTCTACGAGGGTGGGCTGGGAGCCGTGGCTTCTTATGCATCTTTTAACGGCGTTATGTCCAGCAAATCTAACGGCAGAAGTGCTGGTACCTATACTTTTTATCCGCTGGAGCAAATAGATAAGATGGAGTTTGTCAACTACTTCCGGAAAACATACTTGGGCAAAGGTCCGCTGCAGGCGCCTGCTCAACCAGTTTATGACACTTTTGCCACCGCCGAGGAAGATGAACCTGCTGAAAAAAGAGGTAGGAAGAAAAAGAAAAGCAAGAATGACGCCGATGAAGGAGCGCTGCCGCCGGGTTACAATCCGCCGGTAGAAACCGCGCCGCCGGTAGAAGAGAAAAGAAAGAGAGAGAAGAAGAAGCAAGCAGAGCCCGTTGAAGAAACCGCGCCAGATATTCCCAACGCTGATCCAGTAGAGGAACCAAAAAAAAGAGGGAAAAAGAAGAAAAAAGAAGACTCTGATTACATTCCTGATATCCCGCCATCTGGTTCTTAACGCGTCATGGTTGGCCTATAAAAAACTCCTGTTTTAGGCCTGTTTTTCTAAAAACAGGCCTAAAACAGGAGTTTTTTATAACTGCTAAATGAGGATTAAAACCGATGCTGGCTTTTTTGTTATGGGTGCAGAATAATCTTGTAATCTGATCCAGAAATTTTCTCTTTCGGAAAGACGGAAATGGCACACCTGGCAATAGCGTTTTCTGTTTTAGGGGTGTTTTTGCAAAAACACCCCTAAAACAGAAAATCAGGTAAAAAATTAAGCGGCTCCGGGCGTTTGAGATTGGACTTTGGGAAGGCCTTTTTCTATATTTGGAGAATCAAGGAGTGCCAGCAGCGCGGATAAGCGCTTAGTCGGCAAAACAAAAATCAGCTAACAGAAACAACGCATGGAGTGGATACTAATTGGCGGCGTAGTGCTGGCGGCATACCTGATAGGGGCCATCCCGACGGCGGTTTGGGTGGGCAAAAGGTTTTACAACACAGACGTGCGCCAACACGGCAGCGGCAACGCCGGGGCAACCAACACCTTTAGAGTGCTTGGCAAAAAGCCGGGTTCTATTGTCATGGCCGTTGATATTTTTAAAGGTTGGGCCGCAACTTCGCTGGCAGGCTTGTTGGTTTTTTGGGACGCCATCCCCGCTGATCAACTAATTGCTTATAAGCTTCTGTTGGGCGTAGTGGCAGTAATTGGGCATATTTTTCCGGTGTACGTGGGTTTTAAAGGCGGCAAAGGCGTTGCCACGCTTATGGGCATGGTGCTGGCCGTGTATTTGCAAGTGGCGCTAATTTGCCTTGGTGTTTTTATAGTAGTGGTGCTGCTAACCAAATACGTATCGCTGAGTTCTATGCTGGCCGCCATCTCGTTTCCGCTGCTTTTGCTGTTGCCGGCCTTTAAACCAGAAGAACCGTTGCTTCTCATTTTTGGCGTGCTCATAGCTATAATGGTGGTGCTTACGCATCGTAAAAATATTAACCGCTTGCTGCAAGGCGTAGAAAGCAAGGTCAATTTTGGACTGAGCAAGAAGTCCTAAATTTGTAGAAAAGCCATTTCTGGAGAAATGGCTTTTTATTTTTTAACCGATGAACCATCGTACCTCAAAAATATGAACAACTACATCCAAGAAAACAAAGATAGATTTATCCAAGAGCTGCTGGAATTGCTGCGTATTCCATCGGTTTCCGCAAATATTGATTTTAAGGGCGATGTGCTCAAAGCAGCCGAATTTCTAAAAGCAAAGTTGCACGAAGCCGGCGCCGATAACGCTCAACTCTTCGAAACCGCCGGCAACCCCATCGTTTACGCAGATAAAATTTTGGACCCTAGTTTGCCCACCGTGCTGGTGTACGGCCATTACGACGTGCAACCCGCCGACCCGTACGAACTTTGGGACTCCCCGCCGTTTGAGCCCGTTATCAAAGACGGCAATATTTACGCCCGCGGCGCCTGCGATGACAAAGGCCAGACCTACATGCACGTAAAAGCCTTCGAGACTATGATGCAGCAAAACGCGCTGCCTTGCAACGTAAAATTCATGATTGAGGGCGAAGAAGAAATAGGTTCCAAAAACCTAAGCACTTTTGTAAAAGCCAACAAAGAGCGTTTACAGGCAGATATTATTGTAATTTCAGACACGGGCATGCTGGCCAATGACGTGCCATCTGTTACCAGCGGGTTGCGCGGACTTAGTTACCACGAGGTTGAAGTTACCGGCCCCAACCGCGACTTACACTCCGGTTTGTACGGCGGTGCGGTGGCCAACCCCATCAACATTTTGTGTAAGATGATAGCCTCTCTGCACGACGAAAATAACCACATTACCATCCCCGGTTTTTATGACAACGTAGATGAGCTAAGCCAAGATGAACGCGCCGAAATGGCTCGCGCCCCGTTTGACCTAGACGCCTACAAAAAAGCGCTTGACTTGCCTGACGTGCACGGCGAAGCCGGATATTCTACCATGGAGCGTAATTCCATCAGGCCTACGCTAGACGTGAACGGCATTTGGGGCGGCTACATCGGCGAAGGCGCCAAAACCGTAATTCCATCTCAAGCATTTGCCAAAATTTCTATGCGTTTGGTGCCACACCAGACCTCAGAAGAAATTAGCCAACTTTTTCAGAAGCATTTTGAATCACTTGCGCCCGCTAGCGTAACAGTGGTGGTAAAACCGCACCACGGCGGCGAACCAGTGGTTACGCCCACTACTTCGGTGGGTTATCAGGCCGCGGCCAAGGCAATGGAAACTACTTTTGGAAAGAAGCCAGTGCCTGTGCGGAGTGGCGGCAGCATACCTATTGTGGCCATGTTTAAGTCTGAGCTGGGCATAGATACCGTGCTGATGGGTTTTGGCTTAGATTCTGATGCCATTCACTCGCCAAACGAGCATTTTGGGGTGTTTAACTTTATGAAAGGCATTGAAACTATTCCGCTTTTCTACCAATACTTTACCGAAATGCATGCTGCTCAGAAGTAGTAAAGCACTTGCTACAACACAATTTTCAGAGCTTTTTGTGCCGGGTCTTAATTTCCCTAGCGTTAATGCTTGCCTTGCGTGAGTTCTAAAGGAAAGGTTTACAATCGGCCGCAGGCATTAATTCAATGACATAAAAAAATGCCCCACCGTTTTGGTGGGGCATTTTTAGGTAAATTTGGTGCACTTAGGTCTTACATGCCAGGCAGCATGAAACCCAA
>JBBSSO010000339.1:0-3324 GCA_038241905.1 Cytophagales bacterium
AATATGATAAATCAAGGAGACCATAAAATGAGACAGACTTATTTGTTTCTATTTTATGGCAATATGTACATAATTTAAATACATTCAATTAAAATTCTGCTTGAATAGCTATGAAATGAAACAGGTATTAAAACGCACGGAGCACTAATTCTTCCAAGGAAGGTCGATCTTCCTAAACATTTGAAATCTGTTTTAGGGCTGTTTTTCTGAAAAGAGGCTGAAAACACTACCAAGCTGAATAGCACCTGTATCACAGACTTTATTAAGAGTCTTTTCAATCAGAGGATGGTTTAATCGTTATTTTTTCAATTAACATAATGCTTATTAGAGATAATAACCTTTCAGTAATTGATAAACGGCTTAGCGAGAAAACATCACAAAAAAAGCCCTTCCGTTTTCACAGAAGGGCTTTTGAGTAGTCCGTAGGGGAATCGAACCCCTGTTACCAGAATGAAAATCTGGTGTCCTAACCCCTAGACGAACGGACCATCTATCGGTTTGATGGTGCAAATATAGACGGTCTTTTTTTATAAGCCAAGCCATCCATTTAAAATAATAGCCCGTAGAAGGTAAGGTGCTCTAAATGAGCCGTAAAATTTTTTAGTTTGTTTTGCTTTTCTATCGCCGTAACTTGCCAGAGCAAAACATGAAATAAAACCATACATAATATGTCTAAGAAAATAAGAGTAGCTATCAACGGTTTCGGCCGGATTGGCCGTCTTACCTTTAAGACCCTACTGGAGCGTGAAAACGTAGAGGTAGTCGCCATCAACGACCTCACTGATAACGCCACCCTAGCCCATCTTTTGAAGTATGACTCCGTGCACGGACGTTTCAATGGAACTGTGTCTGCCGATGAGAACAGCATTACCGTTAACGGAAATCGGATTGAGATTTTCGCTGAGCGCGAGCCAAAAAATTTGCCTTGGGGCAAGTTAAATGTAGACGTAGTCCTAGAATCTACCGGTCGTTTTGTAGATGAGAAAGGCGCAGGCGGTCACCTGGAAGCAGGTGCTAGAAAAGTGGTCATCTCCGCGCCAGCCAAAGGGAATATCACAACTGTGGTGTTGGGGGTAAACGAAGAAGCCCTAACCGGCAATGAAAAAATAGTTTCCAACGCGTCTTGTACTACCAACTGCTTGGCCCCCATGGCTAAAGTATTAGATGACGCCTTCGGTATTGAGAAAGGGTACATTACTACCGTTCACGCCTACACCGCTGACCAAAATCTGCAAGATGCCCCGCATTCTGACTTGCGTCGCGCGCGGGCTGCTGCTTATTCCATTGTGCCAACTTCTACTGGTGCCGCGAAGGCCGTAGGATTGGTAATGCCGCACCTAAACGGAAAACTTGACGGGATTGCCATGCGCGTGCCTATTCCGGATGGCTCACTTACGGATTTTACCGTAATCTTGAAAAAAGAAGCCACCAAAGAGGAAATCAACGCGGCCATGAAAAAGGCTTCAGAGACCACTATGAAAGGCATTTTGGAGTACACCGAGGACCCCATCGTTTCTATTGACATTATTGGCAACCGCCACTCTTGTATTTTTGACTCCGATTTAACGTCCGCCAGCGGAACGTTGGTGAAAGTAGTAGGATGGTATGACAACGAAGCCGGTTACTCGGCTCGTGCCGCTGACCTGATTGAGCGCATTGGCTAAGTAGAGTTAAGTGCTTACATAAGCTTTTTAGTTTAAGACGTGGTGCTGCTTTCGGGCGGCACCACTTTTTTTATGTACTTTTACAGAGCGCCATCGGCGTAGCCGCTTGCCAATAAAATGTTAAGGCTGACGGTAAAGTATGCGTTTTAGGCCTGTTTTTCAAAAAAGAGGCCCAAAACAGGTTTTGTTTTTGCCGATGGTTTTGCCTGCCAAATAAGCAGAGATACTGCGGTTATCCGTTT
The DNA here is from genome assembly GCA_038241905.1 of Cytophagales bacterium. Lineage (GTDB taxonomy): Bacteria > Bacteroidota > Bacteroidia > Cytophagales > Hymenobacteraceae > Nibribacter. The sequence continues at coordinate 1,907 of JBBSSO010000339.1, forward strand.
CATCTGCGTAATTTCTGTCTATGACTGAGAACCAAGCTTCGGGGCACGCTTACTTTATTCTAAACCCCAAGTCTGGAGTTCAGAACTCCGTTGACGTGCCAGCACTCATTCAGAGTCATCTCAATCCGGCCATTTGGTCGCATGAGGTGGTGTTTACTGAATATGCAGGGCACGCTACGAAATTGGCCCAGTGTGCCGCCGCGAAAGATGCCCGTTTGGTAGTGGCAGTGGGCGGAGATGGCACCGTGAACGAAGTAGCGCGTGGCTTGCTCAACACTTCAACCGCGTTGGGAATTTTGCCCAAAGGATCTGGCAACGGTCTGGCCCGGCACTTGGGCATCCCGATGGTGCTGACGCAAGCGCTGGAGATTTTGAACGAGCCATCTTTTGGACGGATAGATTCTTGTTCCATCAACGGTCATCCGTTTTTCTGCACCAGCGGCATCGGGTTTGATGGACTCATTAGCTCAGTTTTTGCCAAAAGTAAGAAAAGGGGGTTAAGCAGCTATATTCAGTTAATTATCAAGGAATTTAGAGGGTTTATGGCGCAAGAAGCTACGCTCCAGATTAACGACAAAGAATTGACTGCTGATTTTTTTGTGATGGCTTTTGCTAACGCATCGCAGTACGGAAATAATGCGTTCATCGCGCCGATGGCAAACATTCAAGACGGGCTGCTAGATGTTTGCTTGATCAGAAAAGTAGGAGTGACCGAGGCGCTTCAATTGGGCTACGGATTGCTTACCAAACAAATTGCCCATTCATCGCTGGCAGAATTTCACACCTGTTCTACGGTGCAAGTGAGGTGCCCTCAGCCGCAGCATTTTCACGCCGATGGTGAGTACCGAGGGCAGGCCCAAGAGTTTAATATCCAGCTGTTCCCGAGGTCTTTAGAAGTAGTGGCGCCGTTGGTGCATAAAACCAAAACAACATGAGCAAGAACAAAAAAGGCCGCGAAGGCGTGGTTTATTCCACTAATCCCGACTTTGAATACAGCCACCAAGACGAGGAAGCTACCCAGACGCTGCCGCCCCAGCAGCAAAACCTGCGGGTGCAGTTAGACAAGAAAGCCCGAGGTGGCAAGCAAGTAACGTTGGTGACCGGTTTTGTGGGTCTGGACTCCGATTTGCAAGTTTTGGGCAAAACCCTCAAATCTAAATGCGGGGTAGGGGGCAGCGCCAAAGACGCCGAGATTTTTGTGCAAGGCGATTTCCGGGATAAAGTGCTGCAGCTGTTGCAGGAGTTGGGATATAAAGCGAAGAAATCGGGTGGTTGAGAAGCGCTGTTAAAAGCAAAGAATTTTCATCCTGTGAGTGAGCATCTTTTCTGGTCTGTTTTAGGCCTGTTTTTTGAAAAACAGGCCTAAAACAGACCAGCATTATTTCAGGAAGATTAGGCTGTGGTGCGAATCAGTTTCC
>JBBSSO010000340.1:0-3303 GCA_038241905.1 Cytophagales bacterium
AAAAAGGCCTAAAACAGGGCGCGGTCTACAAGCCCTTTAATTCCTCAAAGCTAAAATCCATAAGCGGATAGTTCCGCCAATCTTGGTAATCATAATGCCACCATTCCTTGGGGTGCACTGTAAAACCGTGTTTGGCCATGATGTTTATTAACAACGTGCGGTTTTTCTTTACTTGGTCAGAAATAGCCATGTAATCTACGTGAGATTGCACCACGGTAGCATCATAAGCGGAGGGCATTTCTAGTTCTTGGCCGTCTTTAAGCCGAATAAGCGTTAGGTCAATGGCGCAGCCGCGGTTGTGCCGGGAGCCTTGCCGCGGATTGGCCACGTACGCTTTCTGCTTTACTTTACGGTAAAATATCTCCGTAACGCGGTAGGGCCGGTAGCCGTCAAATACTTTTAGACCTAGGCCCAAGGGTTTCAATTCGGCTTGTATTTTCTTAAGCGCATCGGCAACGGGCTGGCGCGCGAAGGCGGTGGCCTGAGAATAAACCGGCTCGCCTACCAAGTTTTGGGGCGTGGCGTATTTAATATCTAGCACCAAACCCGGAATGTAGTCGGCTAATTCTACCAAGGCATGGTTGGGGTTTTGGGCCACATGCTGGCGGTACAACGCCACCGAAGAAATAACGGGCAGGCCATATTTGTTCTTCGGGATTACCAGCGCGCTTTTTTGCTGCGCACTGCTGAGGCCCACCCAACTGCAAAGCCACAGAAGAATAATCAGACGTTTTTTCATTTCCGTTGGTACACACCGTACGCTAAAAGCCCCGAAATCATGAACGTAAGCAACCGCAGCCACTCAATTATACCGGTGGTATAGTACGTAATAACCAAAGAAACCAAGACCAGAAAAGCAGCCACGGCAAAAAGGGAAGCAATGAGTTTTCGGTTTTTCATGGGCTAGAACTAGATTTTAAGGCGATGGAATGAAATCCTAAGGTAGCTGTTTTAGACCTGTTTTTTAAAAATTAGGCCAAAAACACCAATGAACCAATTTTCCGGAAATGTGGGCGGCCCAAAAAAAAGCTGTTTTCGGCCTGTTTTCCGAAAAACAGGCCGAAAACAGCCGCCGCTGCCGGGCTTGCTGCTTTTAAATTAAGAGCCGTATCTTTGTCTTTCTGAGAGCATGTTCCTCCAGAAACAGCGCCCCATGATCTACAAAAAACTCCTCTTCCTCATCTTGCTTTTCCCTATTTTCCTGATGGCCTGCGAGCCGGAAAAACTGGAGCGCGGCAAGGAAATGGCCGTGGAGGCCGAGCGGCACAAAGTAAAACGGATTACCCCAGAAGACATGGAAGCCCGCGCCCTGTCCGCTGGCGATACGCTTGTCCGATTGGTAGAAAGCGCTTTTCTGCAACTAGCGGAGAGCCAACCCAAAGAGCAGGCGCTCTTTGTGGCCGCCCCTGATAAATTGCCACAAGTGCAAGCGCTTTTGCAACGCTACAACGCAAAACTAACGCGGCAGCAATTTTCCTCCCAGGCAGAAGCCAAGGCCTACCTTTCCAAGCATTCTTTGTCGGTTAATGCGGCTGCGGTGGGGTTTTCTGTGGCAAAGCAGGAGTTTTTGTACCAGCGGCCCATCTTAATTAAACGCCGCAACTGCGCCAGTTGCGATGAGCCCAGCCTGCTAGATTTCTCCGCTCCTGAGCTGGATAAACTGCGCGTTTTCTCTAGCTCGGGCAAGCCCGATGGCTACGAAGAAGGCCAAGTGGCAGGCATCTGGCACCTGCGTTTCCCGCGTCACAAAGTAGTAGAGCAAATTACCCTCAAAACCAAAGTTTCCTTACGCGGCCGAGGTGGTTTCTTAGGCATTGGCGCAGATACCAGCCAAATACCTAAATAAAAAAATCACTTATAAAAACGTTTGCTTCGCGATGGAATTGCCGGTTTTAGGCCTGTTTTTCCCAAAGAAGACCTAAAACAGATGATTTCTTAAGCGCGCATTTCTAGCACTAAAACAGTTTTCCGCATTCCATCGGGCAACCGAATCTATAAAATTCTAAATTTCATAGACGACAGAGAACAAAAGCCACGGTTTTTGTGTTTCCTTACTAGTGGAGCAAAAACCTTATCTTTGCTACTACAAATCAGAATGAACCTTTAACTTTTATTGATATGGCTATTATACAAGCAAGTGATGCAGATTTTCAGAACGTACTGCAAGAAAACGAGCGCGTAGTGGTAAAATATTTCGCGGATTGGTGCGGCAATTGCCGGCTGTTTTCTCCTAAGTTTAAGCGCATGGCAGACCGCGAAGAGTTTGCGGGCGTGGCGTTTGTAGACGTAAACGCCGAGACTAGCCCCGAGGCGCGTAAGCTGGCGGGCGTAACCAATTTGCCTTTTTTCGCGGTGTTCAAAAACGGCCAGTTAATAGAAGGCTCCGCCACTAGCAAAGAAGAATATGTGTTAGAAATGGTTCAAAAACTTAACTAATCTAAGCCGCGCCATGAAAATACCAGCTATAAAAAATCTAGTAGAAACGCAGACCATTGACACCCTGCGCCAAGCCGAAGACCAACTCCTGAACGAAGAGCCGACCGCTTTTGAGATTGAAGGTGCCGATGAAGGCGAGAAACTGACCCACGTGTTCGGGGCCATCTGGATCCTAAACCACATCCAAGACCATAACACTGACTTTAAAACCGCCCTGCGCGTGTTTACCCAAAAAGTACGCGTGTCCATCAACTAATTGGAGCGCGCAGCCCAAAACAGAACTAGCCTGCCTCGGTTTCCGGAGCAGGCTAGTTCTGTTTTAACGCATATTCAATTTCTGAGTCTTGTCGATCAAAAACCTTTAGAAAATAGGTGCTTTATCAGGTCTTATTTGGCGGAAGAGAAAAAATCGTCAGCTATTTTCATGCCTTTATCGGCGCAAAGGCCCCGGATGTAGTAAAGGAAAATGCTCCGGAAAAGCTCAGCGGTATCGTATTTCTCGGGCGGAAAAATAGCCGGGTTCATTAACATTGACAGTTGCTCTATCAAGATTTTGGTTACCAACTGAATGTTAATGTCTTTGCGAAGGTCACCGTTTAGAATGCCTTCGTTAATCAACTCATGCACCAGATGCGTGCTATACTCGTTTGAGTTAATCCAATAACTTGTCCAGGCTTCCGGATACTGCTGTATCAACTCCATAATCAAGCTGGGTTTAGTCTGCTTCAGGTTCTCTAAGCCCTGCTGCACCATTAAAAGCAACCGTTTTAGCGAATTGGGCTCCTCTTTAAAAAGTTCTTCGTGCTGGGCCGTGCGCATTTCCAGATCAAACTGTAAGATTTGGTCTACGACATCGTTCATGTCATT
>JBBSSO010000341.1:0-3302 GCA_038241905.1 Cytophagales bacterium
GCCTGGGTAGAGCCTGTTTGCATAAATTGGATTTAGAGCCTAAATATATCAATATATTTCTATTCATACATCAATAATTACTCCAATCGTTCCAAGAGGGCATTTAACAAAATAGCCCCCGCCAAAAGCAGGGGCTATTTGTATTTATCTGAGGCAGTTCTTGTACAACGCCCTGAGTTCCTTTAGCTTTTCTAACGTTTTCTCCTCACTTGGGGAAAAGAAGGTCATAAACTCCAGCACAAACTCTAAAGCGCGCTCCTGGAGCCGCTGCTGCATCAACTGGTCTGCCAAGTTTTTGGGGATGGCCATGGGCTCTGGTGCCGCTGCCCGTTTGGTTTGCCTTATGGCGGGCAGGCGCTCATCGCGCAGGTCTTGCCCACTCTTGAATCCTACCTTAGGCATGGTGGCCTCCTTTCTCCGTTAAAGGAACGCTTATCTGCACGGTTTGCCCTTTCAGGTAACGGCTGCCACTAAGTATTAGGGCCATGCCGCTGCTGCGGCAGAACCAAGCGGGGTGCGTGTTGCCGAATACCCAGACCTTGCGCGCCAACTCCTTACGGGCGTTCAGCTTGCGGGCCGCTTGGGTAGAATCTGTTTTAACACCTATGGCTTGGTGCAGGTCATTGAGGCTGTACCAGTCAGTATCTTCCAGAATAATGTGCCGTACGGGTTTACCGGCTACCAGCACAGTGTCATATACCACATCTCGGGCATCGGTAAAGATATTGTTTCTCTGGAGGGTGGCGGGCTGGAACTTGCCCGTTTTCCTGATCTGGGGCAGTACCTCGGCAGTGACCCATTTGCGGAAAACCTTGGCTTCTGGCTTCGTGCTTCGGAAGATAAGGTTGTAAAGGCCGGATTCATTAATGACTAGCATAGATTGAAATCCTCCAAGGGTGCGCAAACTTTGCGTACCCTTTTCATCATCATCTAAATCTCTAGTTGCTGTAGTGTGGTCTTTGATGGTTAGAGCTTCACAAACATCTTTTGCCACAAACCAAGGTTGGTTTTCGATAAGAAGGGTGCGTACTTTTTTATTGTTGGAGTTGTACAAAAACTCCATTGGGGCAGAATTACCTTGTAATCCGTTCCCACTCTCTGCGATGTGCGTCATGCTTTTTAGAGAAATGGTTGAAAAAAGTACCTGGCTGTGGTGACGCACACCGCAGCGCCCGAAGGCGAGATGTACACGGACTTGCACCGTGTCTCAGCCAGGCTTATTTTTAATCCCAGAAAGTTGTTTTGCAGCTTTCGCTACGGTATTGCGTCACTGCAATCTTACGGGAGTTTTGTTTAAAAGTCAATTTTTATTTTTGGCGAGACCTGTTTTTGGCCTTGTTTGGCAAAAACAGGCTATAAACGTTCCTCTTTTTGGTTACTCAAATTTGAGTAAAAGTTGATTACATTTGAATTCACCAACTTAAACCAAAACCGATATGAACTTTAATTCATGGGCGAAAGCTTACTTAGAAATAAGTAAACGTCTGCAAAGTGGCAAAATGAAAAAAGAAGACATTACGCCGGACGCCATAGGTAAAATAAAGAATGAGATTGACATGGGTGAGCCTCCAGTTGATTTAAGCGAAATAGATGATATTGTCATAACCAATCCGTATGCTTTTGATGATAAAAATATTACCTATCTGTTCTCAGGGGTTAAATCGTACAAAAACCTACTATTATTAAATGACCTTGTAAAGGAATGTAACAACAAGCAATTGCAGTGGTATCAAGTAAGGAGACTTGCAGTGGAGCAATTCCCGGCCTATGATTTCCAAATATTAGAAAAAGAATTCGTTACCGTTAGGCAGATTCGTAACCATGCCAATAATTGGAACACTTATTTGCGTAATACCAAGCTTTTTCCAAACCTCGAATATAAAACCGGTTATGGTGGATGTAATATTCCTGAACATAATAGCTTAAATGGTGTAATCGCACCTATAAACAGTGCTTTTTGGAGTAAATGCTACCCCCCTAACGGGCTTGAATGCAACTGCTACACAAAACAAACACAGGCCACAGTAAATGAAATACCACAGATAACTAATCAAATTGCTCCGTTCTTTCAGTTTAATATATGCACAAGTGACCTTAGCTTTAACAAAGAAAAACCGCTATTCGCAATTACTAAAACAGAAGAGAATCTCCAAAAAATCAAGGACGCTTTTTAACCTTTCTGTTTTCGGCCTTGTTTGGCAAAAACAGGCTATAAACAGGATTCGGGCAGTTTCTCCAGCATCACCTCTGGGCTGCCAGAGAATCGGAGCAAGTCAAAGGAGCCCCGGTCTTTCCACTCCACCAGCATAAAGGCGTTGTGGGCCAAGGCCACCAAGCAGTATTCCTTGCTTTCCAGCTTCTCACTTAAATAGTCTGTCTTTTTAAACCTCACTTTGTTACCAAACTGCATAGGTGTGTAATTAATATCATTAGAATTTATTGTTCATCCACAAAGTCAGCTACAGCATTTTTGGCCTCCTGTAAAAGAGTAACTGCTTCAGTCAGCCTACTATTCGCTCCAAGTTTTTCAACCTCCTGCATGGCATTATGTATGGCTAATTCAGCAGGAGTGATAAGGTCCAATTGAATTCTTCTAGGTATTCCGTTTTCTGTTTTCATAAATCATTAGATAAAGTGTTGCAGCAACTTAATGTGTGTTATAGATTCGCCGTTGTATTTCTTGTGAAAACTCCTGCGAGCATCCCCCTCTGACGTGGCGTAAACTATTGCACCGTGAAATGTTCCTGTAATGGCGAATGTTTTCATAAATCACTAGTTATTTTTAGTACACGCAATCGTTTACTTTTTCTCTTTGCTTATTTGCACTCTGGCGGCATTTACCTCTTCTTTGGTCTGGATCAGTTCGCCAAGTTTCTGGGTGCTCACTGGCCGCGTGTACTCCCGGCCGTAGCCAGCATCTGATTTATGGCAATACACTTGGTCATCTCTTTTTAGGCTCCAAATCTTGCGCTTTTCCTCCATGTAGTTTTGCAACCATTGCATGATCACGCTCCCGTCTAGCCGGTTGTAGAACGCGCCACCCCGTGCGGTTTTGGCGTTTCGGAAACAAAGCGCCACATCGTCTAGGGTAAGCCAGCCGCCTTCGGCTAGCACCAGCAAGGCAATCTCCTGAATGTTGGCAATAGAGATAGGCTCAGTGTTCTCAAAATAGTCAACTAGGTTAATGATCAGTAGCTGAAGACTCTGGAGCGTAGCCTTTTCATCTTGCTGTGCCAACTGCCTTAGAGAGAGCAGTGGCCGGTAAGGCTCCAGCTGCGCTTCCAGTTTCTTTACCTGGGCAA
>JBBSSO010000342.1:0-3294 GCA_038241905.1 Cytophagales bacterium
AACTTATGCTTTTGGCATGTTCAGAAACACTAAATTTTGAAGGAATAATTTTCTGTTTTCGGCCTGTTTTTGGAAAAACAGGCCGAAAACAGAAAATGGAACTAGTTTTTCCTAAACATTCGCTTCAAACGTATTCATCCTTCAGAGAAGAAAAGCCGGAACCACGCTAAAATTTTTTAACTTTCCATGTATCCAAAGAAACTAAGTATGCCTCACTATACAGAACCAATGCTGCGCGATGGCTCTTTAAACGGGAAAACAATTATCATAACCGGCGGCGGAACCGGTCTGGGTAGATCCATGGGCACTTATTTCTTGTCTTTGGGTGCAAACGTGGTCATTGCCAGCCGGAAAATGGAGGTGTTGGAGAAAGCGGCGGCGGAGATGATGGCTGAAACCGGTGGACAAGTATTGCCCGTGGCCTGTGACGTCCGGAAACCTTTGGAAGTGGAGGCAATGCTCAATGCTACGTTGGAACGGTTTGGCGCAGTACACGGGCTGCTCAACAACGCCGCAGGCAATTTTATTAGCCCTACAGAGCGGCTATCGCCGAAGGCATTTGACGTGATTGTAGATATTGTGCTTAAAGGCAGCTACAACTGCACACTGGTGTTGGGAAAGCACTGGATAGATAAGAAACAACCGGGCACCATCTTAAACATTGTCACCACCTACGCTTGGACTGGTTCTGGCTACGTGGTACCGTCGGCAACTGCTAAGGCGGGCGTGTTAGCCCTGACCAGGTCGTTGGCTGCGGAATGGGCTAAATACGGCATCCGGAGCAATGCCATTGCGCCGGGGCCTTTCCCAACCGAAGGTGCCTGGAGCCGGCTTTTTCCAGAAGAGCTGGCGAAGGAATTAGACCCGCTAAAACGTATTCCTTTAAAACGCTACGGCGAGCACCAAGAATTGGCAAATTTAGCAGCTTATCTAATCTCAGATTTCTCGGCATACGTTAACGGCGAAGTAGTAACCATTGACGGCGGAGAGTGGCTCTACGGAGGTGGCGAATTTAACAACCTAGACCAAGTGCCCGCCGAAATGTGGGATCAAGTAGAAAAAGCAGTCCGCGGCAAACAATAAACGGCTGATGTAGAATCAACCTTTGCTTAACCATCGACAATATATAAAGGCATAAAAAAACGGCCCGGAAGCAGTTTCCGGGCCGTTTTAATGAAAAGAGGGCAAAAACAATTAGCTTAATTTACTCTCGCTTTTTTATTCTTTTTCTTTTTTGAAGCTTTTTTAGGGTCACCAGTTGGTGATGTTTGGGTAGGACCGTTGTTCACCAAAGTCATTTCTTGCACCAAATGACCGGCTCCCGCAAATTTATCAATGATGAAAAGTACGTAGCGCGCATCCACAGAAATATTCCGGACCCGTTCTGGGTCGTACATAATATCAGACATGGTGCCTTCCCAGTTGCGGTCAAAATTGAGGCCAATCAACTCGCCGCGGGCATTAATAACCGGCGAGCCAGAATTCCCGCCCGTGGTGTGGTTAGAAGCAATAAAATTTACCGGCATTTTGCCATCTTGCGCGTACGGGCCGTACTCTTTTTTGGCGTATAAATCCTTTAATTTTGCCGGCACAGTGTAATCAGAAACGTTAGGATCTTCTTTCTCCAAAATGCCCTCCAGGGTAGTCATATACTCATACTTAACCCCATCGGCTGGTTTATAGCCTTCAATTTTACCGTAAGATAAGCGAAGCGTAGAATTAGCATCGGGGTAAAATTTCTTGTCGGTCATCATTTCCCGAAGGCCTTGCAGGTAGGTGCGGTTCAAGAGCGTGTTCTGGTCCGTGAGCGTGGTGTAGGCGGGCAAAATGTTAGAACGGTAGTTGTCAACCAAGCTTTTAGTGAGTTGAATAGCCGGATCTGCCTGCAAGCTTTTCAGCATTTGAGCAGGAGGGAGCGCTAATAGCTGATTTATTTGGTTCAAAGAACCTAAGTTAGTTTTGGCATACACGTCGTTCGCGTAGGCCCGCCAATTGCCTTGGTACTTTTGCGCGATAGTGGCAAAAATATCCGGATGATTTTTACGGTCTACATCTTGATAATATAAATCTAGCAGAGCCGCAAAAACTTTTTTGTCGGTTGGCTGATGGTAATTTTTAAAGAAGCCTGGCGCAGATTTTTGCAGTCTTTCGGTTAAAGATTTTACTTCCGCTGAGGCTGGGTTTTTCTCCAACAGGTTGGCAAGTTGCACGTAACCTTGCGCCAAATTGACCAGTTCAATTCCCAAGCCAGCTTCTAAATAGTAATCGCGCGAAAGCGTAATTCCATCCGCCAGAGTTTTATAATTATTCTCAAACTGAGGCAGCACTTGCGCGTATTTGGCTTTGCGGCCAGTCTCTTGGTTTACCCAATTTGCAAAACGCTGTTCTTGCATTTGCTTTCGGTTTACAGCATCAAGCTTGCGCAAACCCCGGGTCTCACCCGACCATTTTTTGTGATAATTACTGATGCTGGCGTATTTAGCAGCGTACTGAATGCGCACTTTGGCATCGGCTTTCATGTCTTGGTCTAAAATGCCCAATTTAGTTGCCCGAATTTTGATTTTTGCGGGATTAGAAATGGCAAATATTTCTTGGATCGCCATAGAAGGCAAATACTCATTCGTTCTGCCCGGAAACCCGAAAACCATGGTAAAATCGTTCTCCTGAATACCAGAAAGTGAAATGGGTAGGTGGTGTTTGGGTGTGTAAGGTTTGTTGGCTAAGGAATAGTCGGCGGGCTTATTGTCGGGACCAGCGTAAATCCGGAAAAGGGAAAAATCGCCGGTATGGCGGGGCCACATCCAATTGTCGGTATCGCCTCCAAATTTGCCAATGCTTTCGGGCGGTGCGCCCACTAATCTAACGTCGCGGAAAGTTTCCGTGATGTACATGTAATATTCTTGGCCATAGAAAAACGGCCGGATGATGGCGTCATAATGGGTGCCGTTGGTAACTTGGTTGCGTAGTTTCTGGATGTTGGCTTGCACCCGTTTTTCGCGGTCTGCTTCCGGAATGTTGGCGGGCACATCGCCTAAAATCATTTTCGTTACGTCTTCCATCCGGACAATAAAAGTAGCAGTAAGGCCCGGATTAGGTTTTTCTTCGGCGCGGGTCATGGCCCAAAAACCGTTGGTTAAATAATCTTGCTCTACAGAACTGTGCGACTGAATTTGCCCGTAACCGCAATGGTGGTTGGTGAGTAGCAAGCCTTGGTTGGAGATAATTTCGCCGGTGCAGCCGCCGCCAAATTGTACTATGGCGTCTTTTAAGCTTGAATTATTGATGCTATAAATA
>JBBSSO010000343.1:0-3287 GCA_038241905.1 Cytophagales bacterium
AACAGAATTTGGCAGTGGCCAGGTAATTTTCCTTATAATTTAAACAAATAACGATGTCAGTAAAAAACAATAAGCAATTTGGTGTGTGGTTAGATTCAGTTCAGGCCACCGTGGTAGGAAGAAAAGACGTAGACTCCGGTGAGTTTGTAGTGTTGGGCCAGGCCAAGAACGAAGGCCAGGGCAGCAATTCTAACGAGAACGCGGCCCACAATGCCGAGCAGGGGCTGCAGCAAAAGTTCTTCAAAGAGATTACGGCCTTTATGCAAAATGCAGAAGCCATACATGTTACGGGCACCGGCATCACGCAGGAACAGTTCATACATTACCTGGCTGAACAGGCTCAATTTAAAAACACGCAGGCCCACGAAAGCACCTCGAACCAAATGTCTGATGAGAATCTTTTAGAATACATAACCGAGCAGTTTAACTAAACTTATTCTGCCCTATCTAGTATCAAAAAAAGCGGATTCCATGAAATGGGGCCGCTTTTTTTGATGGCACCGGCGTAGGCCTACTTGCTATAGAAGATTGCTGAACAGTTTTAGGATGGTTTGGTCCACCATTATCTTAGGCATTCTGGCTGCTCTCTATACCTTGTTTTGGTAATAAAAATATCTAATCCAAAACAGCTGCGTTTAGGGTAGGTAACACATTTACCCGTACTGGGTCTTTAAAACAACATTAAAATGGTACAAGACATTGTTGCTTCCTTTAAGAAAATATACCGTTCAGAACCCATAGTTGTTCGCTCGCCGGGCCGGGTAAACCTCATTGGGGAACATACAGATTACAACGAGGGCTTTGTGCTACCCGCTGCCATTAACAAGGAAATCTACTTCGCGCTAGCGCCTAACGGTACGCAAACCATGCGGGCCTTTGCTTATGACCTGGAGGAGAGCGCAGAATTTGACCTGAACCACGTGCAGCGTTCTGAGATTGGCTGGGCCAATTATCTGCTGGGCGTTGTGGCGCAATTGCAGAAAGCGGGTCTTGAAGTCAAAGGGTTTGACGTAGTTTTTGGGGGCAATATTCCCATCGGGGCGGGCATGTCTTCTTCGGCGGCGGTGGAGTGCGGACTGCTGTATGGGTTGGATTACCTCTTCGCCTACGGCCTTGAAAAGTTAGAAATGGTGAAGATGGCCCAGAAAGCCGAGCACGAGTTTGCCTTGGTAATGTGCGGCATCATGGATCAGTTTGCCAGCATGTTCGGGAAGCATAACCACGTGGTAAAGCTTGATTGCCGATCGTTGGAATACCAGTATTATCCGCTGGAAATTGAAGGCTACCGCATTGTACTTTGTGACACCCAAGTAAAGCACGCCTTGGCTTCAACGGCTTATAACACGCGGCGCCAGGAGTGTCAAACCGGCGTGGAGCTGCTCCAAAAACACCATCCGGAGGTTCATAGCTTGCGCGATGTAACCCTGGAAATGCTTGCTCAACATCAACAGGAATTTGACCCGACGGTTTACAAGCGATGCGCCTATGTGGTAGCGGAAAACCAGCGGGTAGTAGAAGCCTGCCACCATTTAGAACGCGGTGATTTAGAGGCCTTTGGGCAGAAAATGTTTGAGTCGCATGAAGGGTTGCAGCACGAATATGAGGTAAGCTGCCCCGAGTTGGATTTCTTAGTCGACCAAGCCAAAGCGTCTGATGCGGTTTTGGGCGCCCGCATGATGGGCGGCGGTTTTGGCGGCTGCACCATTAATCTGGTGAATCTAGAAAAGCTCCCCGAATTTACCCAAGCCATGACCGACGCTTACCGCCAGAAGTTTGGAGTAGAATTAAAAACTTATGTGGCCGAAATTGTAGATGGCACTAGCCTGGTGCCGGTAGATTTCTCCAAATAACCCATCGCCCTTTTACAATCAGAATACCATGGAAAATTTTGATATAAACGAACACTCGCACCGCCGCTTTAATCCTTTGCTGGGCGAGTGGGTGCTGGTATCGCCGCACCGTTCCAAACGGCCTTGGCAGGGCCAGCAGGAGGCTCCTGAGAAAGATACGCGCTTGGCCTATGACCCCAACTGCTACCTCTGCCCCACCAACGTTCGCGCCAACGGCGAGCAAAATCCAGATTATCCTTCCACTTTTGTTTTCGTGAATGATTTTTCTGCGTTGCAGGCGCACATTCCCGCTGGTTCTTTGCAAGCGCCCGGCTCTTTGCTGCACGCCGAAAGCGAGCCCGGCCTTTGCAAGGTCATCTGTTTTTCGCCCCGGCATGACCTTACGCTTTCCGATATGGAACCTGCTGAGATCCGGAAAGTAGTGGACCTTTGGCAGAAGGAATACCTAGAACTGGGCGCGCTAGATTACATTGGCTACGTACAGATTTTCGAAAACAAGGGCAGTGCCATGGGCAGCAGCAACCCGCACCCGCACGGCCAGATTTGGGCCCAGCGCTCCATACCCGATGAGCCCGCCAAAGAAACAGAACATCAGAAAAATTACTTCCAAAAGCACGGCCGCAGCCTGTTAGCCGATTACCTCACCGAGGAATTGGAAGCCAACACCCGCGTGGTAGTTGAGAATGAACATTTTGTGGTGGTAGTGCCGTTCTGGGCCGTTTGGCCGTTTGAGACATTGGTAATTCCGCGCCGCCACTTTCAACATTTGGGTCAGGTAACGGATGCAGAGAAAGACGGCTACGCCGATATTATAAAAAAACTTTCTTGCGGCTATGACCGGCTTTTCCAGACCTCTTTCCCCTATTCGGCCGGCATTCACCAGAGCCCTACCGATGGCCAAAATTACCCCGGCTGGCACCTGCACATGCACTTCTATCCGCCGCTACTGCGCTCCGCCAGCGTAAAAAAATTCATGGTCGGCTATGAACTGCTCGCAGATCCGCAACGCGACATTACGCCAGAAAGCGCCGCCGACCGGCTGAGAGAATTGATGTAATTTTGGTTTCTGTTTTAGGTCTGTTTTTCAGAAAACAGGCCTAAAACAGAAAGGAACATTCTTCTTCTGCCTTGTAAAAAAAGAAATTGCGCAGGCTGTGGACATACGGCAGACGGCTAGGCTTTTTTTGTGTAGCTGCTAACCGTATTTTTTTTGAGTAAGTACGTCATTTTCTTTGGAGCGCAGGTTAAGGATGGTGGTGGTAGTTTTTAGCCCTTACTAGGTTTAAGTAATGAGTAAAGAGAACGGCATCCCTACTGTTAACATTTATGGCTGTGTACTTGCTGTAACGCAAAGTAGACCTCACTTTTCAAGTTCCTGTTTTAGGCCTGTTTTTCAGAAAACAGGCCTAAAACAGGTCTGAGTAGACATCTAAAAGC
>JBBSSO010000344.1:0-3281 GCA_038241905.1 Cytophagales bacterium
AAACTGATACAGCAAATAAACCCAAACTAACCGTATATCAAAACTGCCGCCGACTGAGTGCTGGGTAAGTACGTGATATTCCTTGGTGTTAATGTTGGTTTTAGCGCCTGCTATTATTCAAGTTTAGATAATAAAGCTACTCTTGGTTCGTGTCGTTATGATTTACTCTTGGTTCGTGCCGTTATGATTAGAGAAAAGTTTTTCTGGTGATTGTGGTATCTGTTTTAGGCCTGTTTTTGGAAAAACAGGCCTAAAACAGATACCACAAGCCGCGTCCATAACCCCTACCATCGGCTTGCCGTTATCAAAGAGGTATTTTATTTGTAAACGTATTTTTATGTCTGCTCCAAACCGCACCATCTGGACCATTGGTCACTCTACCCGCAGCCAAGAAGAGTTTTTGGAGGCGCTGCTTTCGTTTGAAATAGAGGTTTTGGTTGACGTGCGGCGGTACCCGGGGTCAAGGAAATACCCGCATTTCAACGTCGATTCGATGATGGAATTTCTACCCGAAGCCAAGATTGAATACTTGCCCATGGTAGATTTGGGCGGCCGCCGCAAACCAAAACCCGACTCAGACAACACCGCATGGCGCAGCGATTCTTTCCGGGGGTACGCCGATTATGCCGAGACCAATACTTTTGAAGATGCTTTGCTTAAACTGGAAGAAGTGGCTGAGGGTAAAAGAACCGCTTACATGTGCTCAGAAGCCGTTTGGTGGCGCTGTCACCGGGCCATTATCTCAGATTGTCTTAAGGAAAGGAATTGGACCGTGCTGCACATCATGAAAAAAGATGTGGAGAAAGAGCATCCGTTTACGGCCGTTTACTTAGAAACGCACCCATTAGAAAAGCCGGAGTAAGGTGGCCTGTTTTTTTCCAGATTCTGTAATTTATCTCGCACTTAAGTAGGCTGTTACAAACAGCCATTTTTTTATTTTTCTTTCTGTTTTAGGCCTGTTTTCAGAAAAACAGGCCTAAAACAGAAAACTTGATTTATCGTTTGGGCGTGATTTTTAAAAGCTCCCCGTTAGTTTCATCCGTAACCAGATATAGCGCGCCATCTGGGCCTTCTTTTACGTCTCTAATGCGTTGGTTACGGTCGGCTAGCAGGTGCTCTTCGGCCACGACGCGGCCGTTCTCTAGCTTGAGGCGCACCAAGCGTTTATCTTTCATGTTGCCAATAAACAGGTTGTCTTTCCACTCCGGAAATAAGTTACCCGCGTAGAATTGCGCGCCAGACGGTGCAATAACGGGGTCCCAATAGTACACCGGCGACTCAAATCCTTCTTTCTGGGTAACGGCGTTAGGCACGGGACTGCCGTTGTATTCCTCCCCAAAAGTAACCAGCGGCCAGCCGTAGTTTTTGCCTTTCATGATGAGGTTTAATTCATCGCCGCCCTGCGGGCCCATTTCAACAATCCAAAGTTTTCCAGCATCGTCTATTGCTGCTGCCTGCACGTTACGGTGGCCGACGGAGTAAATTTCTGGCCGAGCGCCGGGCTGGTTCAAAAACGGATTGCCGGGGGCAGGGGCGCCATCGATGGTGATTCTGAGAACTTTGCCCAAATGGCTGTCTAAATGTTGAGCTTGCGGGCGGGTCTTTAAATCAGACCGTTCGCCCATGGTTACGTAGAGCATGCCATCGGGCCCAAAGGCCAGTCTAGACCCAAAGTGCATGTTGTTGGTGAAACTGGGCATTGTTTGCAGAATTACTTTGACCTGCTGCAAGCTTCGGCGGTCTGCGGAAAGTATGCCGCGGGCCACGCTGGTACCGTTGCCGTTGCCCCGAGGTTCTGTGAACGTCCAGAAAATGGTTTGGTCAGTTTTAAAGTTGGGGCTCAAGGCCACGTCTAGCAAACCACCCTGGCCTCCGGAAACCACGGCGGGCAGTCCGGAAATTGGTTCGCCCACTTGGCCCGTGGCTGATATAATGCGCATACGTCCCGGTTTTTCCGTGATGAGCAAAGTACCATCGGGGAGCGGTTCAACGGCCCAAGGTTTTTCCAATCCGGTAGCCAATTCTTGTACCAGCAGGGGAGTAGTCGTGGTCATCGCGCAGGCGCGAGTTTGGCCTTTAAAGGATGGTTGCTGGTCTGGCGAATTGGCGGCGCGGGTTTCTAAGGGTTTACAAGCGCCGCCATCGTCTAACGTGTTTTGACTAACCGAGCAGCCGGCAGTGCCGCTGGCCAATAAAAAGCCAAGCATTAGAAACTGTTTTGAAGATATCATAAGAAATGGGTTTTGGAGATTGTCTATTTAAAACGTGCGCTTTGTGGTTGTGTAACAACATATGCCAACGCAATTCTATTTCCTTTTTACTTTTATTGCGATGGATGAATAACCAACGGCAAAACCTTATGCTCGGCTTTTTAAGCAGATGATTTCAATCTTATAACCGGCTCCAAAGAAACTTGTTTTACCTACGCGGGAACGGATGACGATTTGAACAGCTTCCGGACTTGGGTGATAATCTTATCCAATATAAACCCTATCAAAATACCCCCCAAGGCGCAAGAAACAACTTTAGCTAACCAGGCCAGAGGCTCAAGGTGCGCTAAATTTTCTTGTAAGGCATCTAAGGCGTGGCTTAGAAACGGGATGCCGTGGGCAATGATTTCGGCGCCCACCCATAACATGGCGGCAGTGCCGACGTAGCCTAAAACCTTAAGAAAATGCGGCATAAACTTGACCATACCGTGTCCAAAATTTTGCATCCAAACGGGTTTGTCACCTCTGGCCATGTACATGCCCAAATCATCTGCTTTTACTATTAAGCCTACAAAACCATACACAGCGATGGTTATAAAAATACCCACGGCCAATAAGACCGCAATCTGGTTTACTAGCGGACTTTCGGCAACCGTAGAATAGGTAATGGCCACAATCTCAGCAGATAAAATAAAATCTGTGGTTACGGCGCTGTTTACGCGCATGTTCTCTAATTCTGTTGGTGTAATAACCTTAACGGGCTTAGCGGATGCAGCAGTAGAGGCAGCGTCTGGGTGTTTGGCAAACAGAGAGTGTATTTTTTCATACCCCTCATAACACAGGTATCCGCCGCCTAACATAAGAATAGGCTGGATGGCCCATGGCGCGAAAAAACCCAACAGCAAAGCCGCTGGACTCAGGTAAAGCAACTTATTAATAAGTGATTTTTTGGCGATGCGGGCAATAATAGAAACCTCGCTAGCTGGGTCAAGGCCCACCACGTACTTGGGCGTAACGGCAGCATCATCAATGACAATGCCCGATACTTTGCCCGTAGTTTTGGCTACTTGG
>JBBSSO010000345.1:0-3275 GCA_038241905.1 Cytophagales bacterium
GGTAAATTAGTAGCATAAGCTAATTGCAGAATACAAAAGCCCCGGGCAAGTGGTAAACTTGTTCCGGGGTTTTCTGTTTTCGGCCTGTTTTCTGAAAAACAGGCCGAAAACAGCTTCCACTCCTTTACTTTAACCGCTCGTTCAAAAGACCTCGTAGCGTCCGGAGGACCTACGAGCGTCATCGCCAATTGCTTTTCAATCTACCTTTCCGGTAAACCTTGTACCTTTGCCCGCAATGAAAAGCAATTGGAAAGTTGGCATTCTAGGAGCGGGCAACGTTGCCGTGCATTTGGTCAACGGACTGCAAGCGGCGGGCGTAGAAATAACCGTCGTGTACAGTAGAACGTTGGCCCACGCGCAAGAACTGGCGGCCAAAACCCCTTTAGCATACGCGACCGCTTCCCTAGATTTGCGGCAATCGCCGGAGGCGGATGTGTATTTAGTGACCGTGCCAGACCACGCGTTGCCACTTGTGGTCAGCCAAGCAAAATTCCCGGCCGGGGCGATGGTGGCCCATACCTCCGGGACGCAGCCGCTGGCTGTTCTGCAAAACCTTTCGCCTAATCCAATCGGCGTTTTTTATCCGCTGCAGACGTTTAGCAAAGAAAAAGCCGTGGTTTGGGCAGAAATTCCCATCTGCGTAGAGGCAAGCACCCCGCACGGGGAGGATTTGCTGCTGCAGCTGGCCCGTCAATTAAGTCAGGCTGCCGTTGTAATGCCCGGTCAGCAGCGGCAACAGGTGCACGTGGCGGCGGTGTTTGCGTGTAATTTTACCAACCACCTTTGGGGCATCGCGCAACAGCTACTGCAAGAAGTTGATTTACCTCCGCAAATTCTGGGGTCGCTGGTAAAAGAAACGCTGGCCAAGGCACTTCTCCATCCACCGTTTACGGTGCAAACAGGCCCCGCCCAACGGCAAGATGCCTCTACGTTGCAAACCCACCAACATTTACTGGCTCACCATCCGCAGTACCAAAACGTGTACCAAGCCCTAACGCAGAGCATTGAAGAAACGGCAAAGAAAACCTGATTTCGGCCTGTTTTTCTAAAAACAGGCCGAAAACGCAATAGGGAAATCCAGCGGCTTGCCCAAGAAACCCGTTTTGATAAAGGAGCACGTATACGTACCTTTGCACCTTAAATGATTCTGACGCATGAAAGTGGTTAACGTTATATATAAGTTCCAAGACGGCAAACCCGACGAGACTCTCACGGGGATTGAGGGCGAAAGCGTGTTGGACGTGGCCTTGAACAATGGCATTCAATTGCAGCACAACTGCGGCGGCGTTTGCGGCTGTAGCACCTGCCACGTGTACGTGGAAAGCGGTATGGATGATCTGCCCGAGATTACAGACAAGGAAGAGGACTACATTGACCGCGCCGTAGACCCGCGCATTAATTCCCGGCTGGCTTGCCAGTGCGTGGTGCAAGGCAACGAAGACCTGGTAGTGACCATTCCGAAACAGAATTTTTTAGGACATTAATTCTTGTTCACTGATTATAAATTATTAAAGTAATATGAGCGATACCTACGAGCCCCCCATTAAATGGAGTGACCATGAAGACATTGCCATGGCGCTATATGAGAAGTTTGGCGATGACTTTAACGAGGGCAAAATCTACCGCGTGCGCTTTACCGAGCTGCTGGACTGGATTTTAGCGCTTCCAAATTTTGAAGGCGAACGCGCTGGCGCCACCGAGGGCCACCTAGAGCAAATCCAGTCGCAGTGGGTGTATGAATGGCGCGATAACCAATAAATTCCGCTTTGGATGTGGCGTTTTTGGGCCCGTTTAATAAAAAAAAAGCCAAAACAACCAAATTTTTTCAACACCAAAAAAAAAAAAAAAATACAAAACAGGCCGAAAACGCCTTTTTGTTTCCGGACCCAAAAAGTAAAAACCATGCATCCGCTTCCAGATTTCCACAACATTACCACCTTTGTCTTTGACGTAGACGGCGTATTGACCGACGGTACCCTGCTCTGCTTTTCTACCGGTGAGCAGGCCCGCGCCTTTAACATAAAAGACGGCTACGCCATCCGGCACGCCATCCAAAACGGCTACCGGGTGGTCATTATCTCGGGCCGCAACGAGCCGGGCGTACGCAAACGGCTAGAAAGTTTAGACGTAAAAGATATTTTTCTGGGCTCCACAGACAAGCTAGACACGTTCCAAAACTTTATTTACATGAACAGCATTGATCCGCAAGAAGTGGTGTTTATGGGCGATGATATGCCAGATTTGGAAGTAATGCAGCACTGCGGTATTTCGGCCTGCCCGGCCGATGCCGCCATTGACATTTGTGACATCAGCCAATACGTAGCATCCGCTGAGGGCGGAAAAGGAGCCGTTCGTGAATTAATAGAAATGGTAATGAAGCTACAGCAGACCTGGTAAAGTGGAAACAATATCTACGTTATGGCATTTAAAAATTTATAAATAAAGATTGGACATTCATTAATAATCATATATTTACAGCATTATTCATTCTTACAATTTTTATTTTTTTATGAAAACAGGAACTGTCAAATTCTTCAATGACTCCAAAGGTTATGGATTTATTACGGAAGAGGCCACCAACGAAGATTTTTTTGTGCACATCACCGGCCTTAACGGCGTGCAGCTGCAACAGCACGACAAAGTGGAGTTTGATACCAAAGAAGGAAAAAAAGGCATTAACGCCGTAAACGTGAAGAAACTCTAAGCGCTTGTTTAAAATTTCGCTAGCAAAAAGCTAAAGATTAAACAAACTCTAAGCACCTCTACTAACAACATACCCATTTAGTACCCCAGTTAAAAGCTCCTCTTTCAGGGGCTTTTTTCGATTTGGTGCCGGTCTTGTGGCTGCGGCGGCGTACCTTTCGGTATCGTTAAATTTCTGCGCTGTTATGGCCAAACTCCTCACGCTTATCCGGTTTCCCAACCTGCTCATCATGCTGCTGACGCAGGTGCTGGTGCGGGCGTTTTTGGTATTTCCGGATAGAACGCTGGGGCAACTCTTTTCTTGGAGATTTTCTGTGCTTTTGCTGGCTACGCTTTGTGTGGCGGCGGCGGGCTACATTATCAATGATTATTATGACCTTAAAATAGACCGGATTAACAAGCCAGAGCGCATTGTGCTGGGCAAAGGGCTAACGCGCCGCAAGGCCATGATGGTACACTTGTACCTGTCGTTGCTGGGCGTGGCGTTGGGTGCCGCGCTGGGCTGGCGCATTGGCTTGGTTATGGCGGGCGCAGCGCTGCTGCTTTGGGGGTATTCGGCTAGGTTCAAGAAA
>JBBSSO010000346.1:0-3274 GCA_038241905.1 Cytophagales bacterium
CGCTCCCGCAGCGCCAAGTTACGGGTAGCGAAGAAGCGAGAAATACAGGAATCGTCAAAAAAATAGGGTGAGGAAGGAACAGCTTTAAAATTTACGATTACGTATGGCAGTCAATACTTTACGTCCGAAAAAAAACCAGCCACGCGCCAATACCATGCGCCCTTTGCCCAAAGTAAAGGCTCCCCAACCACCTCGGCAGAAAGGCACCACGTTGTTTGAGCTGCTGGACCGGTACAGTAAAGTTGACTGGTTTTTCTCTGATGGCGTACCTGTGCGCTACCTGCCTAAGGTTTTGTTTCTGATGGTGGTTGTATTGTTCTACATCGGCAACACGCACTACGCTGACCGCACCCTCCGCTTGATTGACCGCACCAAAATGGATACCGAAGATCTTCGGGCCGATTATACCACACTGAAGTCTGATTATATGGAGGCTAGCAAACAGTCTGAAGTTGCCCGAAATGTGGCCGCTTCGGGACTGGAAGAAAGCTCATCGCCGCCTATTCAATTAATTATTAGGAAAGATGAATATTAAAAAGTCCATAGTAACGCGCGTGCGGCTGGCCTTTTTAGCTATTTGCCTTTTCGCGTTTGCTATTGTTTACAAAGTAGGCCACATCCAAATCAAGGATGGTGAAAAATGGCGCGCTATCGCTCAAGAAAAACGGTTTCATTACCAACCCATATCGGCTACGCGGGGCAACATTTTCTCTGACGATGACCGAATTATGGCCACGTCCTTGCCTTTTTACCGCGTGGCGTTTGACCCCACCATCACCAAAGAAGATGTATTTGACAAAGGCATAGATTCACTAGCCATGAACTTGTCCCGTTTTTTTGGGGATCGGTCAGAAAACTATTACCGTCAGAAAATAAAGAACGCCCGCGCCTCTAAGCGCAAATATCTGCGGTTAAACGGTAGATTAATCAATTACCAAGATAAAAAGATGATGGCCCAATGGCCTATTTTCCGGAAAGGGAAAAATAGGGGAGGGGTTATATTTGAGAAAATAGACCGCCGGTTTATGCCGTTCGGTTCCTTGGCGCGCCGTACCATTGGGTTTATTAACGAAGACAGTTACGGCGCCGGTCTGGAATTTAGCTTTAATCGGCACCTTTCCGGAAAAGACGGTGAAGCGTTGTTTGAGCGCATGGCGGGCGGCAACAAACCTATCAGCGACGGAACCGAAGTAAAGCCCATGCCCGGCTTTGACGTGCAAACCACTATTGACATTAACTTGCAAGACGTAGCTGAGAATGCTCTGCGCCGCGCGCTGACTGTGAATGATGCTGCTCATGGGTGCGTCATTTTAATGGAAGTAAGCACGGGCCGCATCAAAGCAATTTCTAACCTTGGTCGGCAGAGCGAGGGCGTGTACGCCGAAGATTACAATTATGCAGTCGGGAACCAGGGCCGCACCGAGCCAGGCTCTACTTTTAAACTGGCGTCCATGATGGCTTTGCTGGAAGAAACCGACCTGGCCTTGGTTGACAGCATTGACACTGGCAACGGCCAGGCCCGCATTGGAGGCGCCGTGAAAACCGATACGCACGGATATGGCAAAATCAGTATTCAGCAAGTTTTTGAAAAGTCCTCTAACGTAGGCATCGCGAAGCTGATTCAACAAACTTTTGAAAAGAATCCGCAGCGCTATATAGATTATCTGCAAAAGTTTGGTTTGCACCAGCCCCTGGGTTTTCAGATGAACGGCGAGGCCGTGCCCTACATTAAAACCCCCAAAGATCCCAGCTGGAGCCGCCCCACCCTTTCTACTATGGCTATTGGGTATGAACTGAAACTTTCTCCTTTGCAAACGCTGGCCTTTTATAACGCCGTCGCTAACAACGGTATAAAAGTGCAGCCAATGATTGTGAAAAGCATTAAACGTGCTGACGAAGTTTTAGAAAAGTTTGACACCAAAGTGCTGAACCCTAAAATCTGTTCTGATGAAACCCTCTTGCAACTCCGGACTATGATGGAAGGCGTAGTGGAAAGAGGAACGGGTAAAAATGTGCGCAGCGACGACTACAAAGTAGCCGGAAAGACGGGCACAGCCCGGAAAGTCATCAACGGGAAATATACCCGCACGTATTCCACTTCGTTTGTGGGTTATTTTCCGGCAGATCGGCCAAAGTACAGCTGCATTGTAATAATTGACAGCCCGCGCAAAAATGCCCAATACGGCGGCGACGTGGCAGCCCCTGTGTTCAGCGAGCTCGCCGACAAAGCGTATGCGCAAGATTTAGCCATTCACCAACCCATGGTGCGTCGGCAGCCGGGCGTACCGGCCAAAGTCCCGTTTCTACATGCTGGCAGTCAAGATGATTTAACGCTCCTTTGCAATAAATTAGGAATTAGTGCCCACCCTATGAACCCCACCGAAGATTGGGTTCGCGTAGATACCCAGCAGCATTCAGTTAGGCTTAGACCCATTAAAGTTAATGATTACCAAGTACCCGATGTCGTAGACATGACTCTCCGCGACGCGTTAGCGCTTTTGGGAAATCGTGGCCTGAAAGTTAGGGCTATTGGCTTGGGCCGGGTCCAAAGCCAGAGCTTACCGCCGGGTCAGGAAATAAAAAAAGGAAGTATTATTACCATTACACTAGAATCTAATGCCGCAACTAGAAAACCTTCTGCAGGTGCTCCAGCCAACGCAGTTGCTCGGGCCCACTAACCCGGAGCTTTCTGCGTTGACCATGGACTCGCGCCAAGCGGGGCCTGGGGTGGCATTCTTTGCCCTGCCCGGTACGCTTCGCGATGGTCATGATTTTATTGAAGCGGCCGTAGCTCAAGGCGTTTTGGTCGTGTTTTGCGAAAAACTGCCCGAAAACTGCCCGCCTCACGTCACCTTTATTCAAGTGCCCAACGTTGCCGAAGCCATGGGTTTGGTTGCCGCTGCATTTTACGGTCATCCCACTAAGCAATTGAAATTAGTTGGCGTTACGGGCACCAACGGCAAAACCACCTGCGTCACGCTACTGCATAAGCTGTTCAGAGAACTGGGCTACAACACGGGGCTTATTTCCACGGTCCAGAATCAAATCAATGAAACTATTATTCCGGCTACGCACACCACTCCAGATGCTATAACGCTACAGGCCTTGTTTGCTCAAATGGTAAGAGCAGGCTGCACGCACGCGTTTATGGAAGTGAGTTCTCACGCGCTAATACAGCACCGCGTAGCAGGCACCCAATTTGCGGGGGCGGTTTTTACCAATATTTCACATGATCATTTAGATTACCACGGCACTTTTGAGGAGTACATCAAAG
>JBBSSO010000347.1:0-3272 GCA_038241905.1 Cytophagales bacterium
CAGGCTGTCAAACCTAAACAGGGCCGAGGTTGGCTCCGGGCTTACGCTGGCTACCCGGGCAGGACTGGTTCCGTAAAAATTGAGGTAATTAGACGCTTGCCACAGGCCGCGCTCTGTGTATGCGCTGCCTTCGGTGTCAAAAATCAGAACTTTTTTTTGTGCGGAAACCTGTTGTTGCTTGAGCAGGAAAGCCGACGCGTTGCGGCGCAGCACGTTCCGGTTACCCTCGGGCAGGTTGACAACTTCTTGGAGCGCCACCATTTGGGAAGACCCGCCACCATCTAGATTTACGGCTTCTTGCGCCCCCAAATCAACAAATATCTGAGCCAATTCTTCTAGCGTTACTCCGGCGCTGCCTTGCTGACGGCCGTCTACTACCATCATAATAACTTTGGTGCTATCTAGGTACCCGATGGCGGTGCGGGGATGCCGCCACAAATGCGTACCACCAAAACCTTCAGCCGCTGAGGCGATTTTTATTTTGCGGTTTTCTACGAGCACCGGACCGCCCCCAATGGCCTGAGAAGCAGGCCACAATTGAGCTTGGGTTTGGTTTTGAACCGCCCGGGCTTGGGGATTAGTAAATGCGTACGGCAAGGCGTTAAAGTTGTAATTCCAAGCCACATCTGGCTTGCCATGCACCATGCCAAACGCGCCCTTAGCCGGAGATTTTACAGGATTCGGGTTGTGGGTAGGCGGCGGCGCCAGCACAGTTCCATCTTGGATAATGAGGCTGCTGGAGGCCGTGCCGCTGTAATACCCACCGTTAATGGCTATCAAAGCCTGGTGTTGCTCGCCAAATTCCTTGGCGCTGAATCGGGCTAAATTATCGCCTACGGCTTTGAATTTGAGGTTTTTATCGGTTAAATCTACCAAGGTGTACTGCGCATGCAGCGGAGCACCGTCGGGCAGGGTGCCGTAGCTTTCATAGACCTGCACGCTGGGAGGCAGCAGAATATTTAGGTCCTGACGGGCTTTCCAATGCAGCGGTTTCCATTGAGCCTGCGCGGGAGTAGTAGAGGAAAAAACGAATAACGTCAATAAAAAACCGAAGGAAAGGCAAACTGAAAATTGGCGCATAGCAAGTAACCGAATGGAGTGAGGCTGAAACTGATACAGCAAATAAACCCAAACTAACCGTATATCAAAACTGCCGCCGACTGAGTGCTGGGTAAGTACGTGATATTCCTTGGTGTTAATGTTGGTTTTAGCGCTCAGTGTTAATCAAATTTAAAAAATAAAGCCGCTCTTGTATAGGGGGTAAAACCAACTGTACGTATTAGGGGGAATGGGCGCGAACGCGCAAAAAGGGCGATTGCAGAAAATGGGCTGCGATTTTGGGCGGTTTTAGCGGTGCCTTGGCGGCAAAAACCATCTGTACAGAAATACCATTAAGTACCATGCCACTACCATTATCTGCTTGCTTCCTGAACCAAAGATACGGCAAACTACCATTGAGACGGTGAAAACCGCCTAAAACCGCCTTTATTAGCTGATAAAAGCCGTTTAACACCCCTTTAAACCTTACTTAAACGCCCTGTGCAACTGCCTAACCAACGGCCCAGCACCGGGCGTTTTTGCGTTAAAAAGGTGGGGTTAAAACGTACAGGGGGGACACTTGGAGGGACACTTGGGGGGACAATTTGAGGTACTACGCACCACGGTTTAACCCCCCATAGTACCCAAATACCCCCCGAATAACGGGTAAAACCCCTCAAAACACCCCCCCCTAGTACCCTAAAACAACCAAAGGCAAAAGGCATAAGTAATTGGTTTACAGTCTATTTATGCAAAAACAGGCCTAAAACAGTGTGTGTGGCCTGCTCAATTAGGTAATATGGTTAGACACCACCATGCTGCTGTGGTTGCGTTTTACGCTGCCCAGCACTATAAAAAGCCGCGCTACATCATCTAGGAGAATATCAAAGGGTTCATGCACCAACTCACCGGCAGATGGCCCGTTCTGCCAAACCTCATTATTTAGGGAGTAAGCCAACCAGCAGCCCAGCTCTTTGCTTCGTTGCAAGCGCTTAATAACCCGGTATTCGCTG
The DNA here is from genome assembly GCA_038241905.1 of Cytophagales bacterium. Lineage (GTDB taxonomy): Bacteria > Bacteroidota > Bacteroidia > Cytophagales > Hymenobacteraceae > Nibribacter. Next base: position 2,052 of record JBBSSO010000347.1, read on the forward strand.
GTTTCAATTACATAATCTACCCCGTAAATCACCAGCCGCTTATTTAAAACCTCTTTAATAGCCACAATACTGCCCGAAGAATACTCTGGGTGCATGCTATCGCCGTGCACCCGCATGGCGGCGGTGGCATCTTTAAACCAGTCTCCCGCATTTACCATTTCTGAAGGCTCTATCACAGAAGATAGATCGGCGGTGGTCATGGAGCCCGCCGTGGCCATAGCTGTGTCAAACATGGGGATAAAGTGCCCCCCTTCTGGATGCTCGGCTGGGAATTGGGACTGCGATATTCTTTTCATCTCGCCTTTGCCGGTTAGCAGCCACTCTGGACTAATCTCAGGGTAACTGGAGATATATTTCTCAATTGTATCCTCGCTCAACCCTGATGGTTTATCTAAAATGCCATTAGATATACCCGTTTTTAAATAAAACTTTCTTTTACTAATCTTTTGGAGTTCAATGTGTTGAAGGATTCTTGATTTAATACTTGAGTTATTTTTCTCCATTTTGTTGATTGTTGAGAAACTTTTCTACAGTTTTGCGTAAACAATGACAGCTAGCAAGTATAAACAAATCAATCAATAAAACTATGGTCTCCAACAAGGAAGTTAAGTACCCCCAGAATTTACCGCTCAAGGTAGCAATTGACAACAGAGGAATTAAGCTCTCATTTCTGGCCAGAAAATTCGGATTAAGCCGAAACGTCATGAGCCAGGTCGTCAACGGCCATTACAAAGGCACCAACATTGTGCCGCTTATTAAAAAAGAATTAGGGATTGAATAATTAAGCCACCAACTCATGCAAACGCCATACGAACCCTATAAAGACCAGATCGGAGTACGCCTCAGCTACTTGTTAGCCGATGCGGACAAACGGCGGGCTGATAGCTTGGCGGTGATTGGTTATGAGGCATTCAAGAAGAGAGCCGCCCGGAATCGCGGTTTAAAATTACGCACGGCTGGAGGCCAAGGAAACGAGGTGCTTTTATCTTGGGAAAATCTTCCTTATGAATGGCAAGTGCAGCTCACGGATAAATTTGGCGACCCCAAGAAGGCCGTGCAGAAAAACGCCCTGGCCAAGCATTACGCCAGAGACCCCAAAGCCGCCGATTTCTACGCCAACTACCTGCTGCCAGACGGCAAAGGCCTAAAAAAGGAGAAAGTACAGGAATACACCACCAACGCATCGGTACTCAACGCCGTTATGGCGGCCCGCCAGCACCG
>JBBSSO010000348.1:0-3268 GCA_038241905.1 Cytophagales bacterium
ATTGTAAACCACCACATTCCGGCTTATTTGCGCACCAACCAATTGCCCAGTTACCCCACCAACTGCATGGAGGACTGGGAAATGAAGTTAGATGCCATTCTGGAGGAAACGCTGGACCAGCGCATGACGCTCATTTCGGGCATTCCGCCGTGGGTACAGATGTATTTCGATAAAATTATGGCCCGAACTGGCCAAAAAATAAAAGACGTGTTTCCAGATTTTCAACTGTTTGTTTACGGCGGCGTTAATTTTGCGCCTTACCGGGCTAAGTTGCTGGAAAGCATTGGGCGTGAAATTGATTCTCTGGAAACGTTTCCGGCTTCGGAGGGATTCTTTGCCTATCAAGACCTACAAGATGATCCGGGGCTGCTCTTACTGGCAGACAGCGGCATTTATTATGAATTTATTCCGGCGGATGAATTCCATACTCCCAACCCGCGGCGCCTGGCGCTGGCCGAGGTGAAAACGGGCGTCAATTATGCGCTTATCGTCAGCAGCAACGCCGGCCTTTGGGGATATTCCATCGGGGACACCGTCAAATTCACTTCGTTGTTTCCGCATAAGTTGGTGGTGAGCGGCCGCTTGAAACATTTTATCTCGGCGTTTGGAGAACACGTAATTGCCGAGGAAGTGGAAGGAGCGCTGCAAGCGGCTATGGCGGAATTTCCGGAAGTAGCCGTGACTGAATTTACGGTGGCGCCGTTCGTAAGTCAGGGCGAGGGCGCGTCTTACCATGAGTGGTTGATCGCGTTCAGCCAAGCGCCACATGAGCCTGCGCGGTTTGCCAAAGCATTAAATTGGCACCTGCGCAAGCGCAATACTTATTATGATGATTTAATTTCTGGCAATATACTGGCCCACCTAAAGGTGACGCCCCTGCCGCCAGACGCTTTTCAGCAGTACATGAAGCGGCAAGGCAAGTTGGGCGGCCAAAACAAAGTGCCCCGCCTTAGCAATGACCGCACCCTAGCTGAGGGCTTGTTGGAAACGGTGCAAAAAAACGCATAAATTCGCGCTTAAAATTGCTAAGAAGGTTTGGATATTATCTTGTTTCCCTTAATTTAATAATAAAAATGAATCGACTAATTTACCTTGGAATTATTGCAATTTTTCTCTCAAGCTGCATGAGTACTAAAAAATATTCTGGCTTTGTTGATGAAAAAATTAAGACAGATACTCCGGCGCAGGAGCCAAAAAATTGGCTGGTAGTAAATTCACCAGTAACGGAAGAAAATAATAATACTTTCAAACAACTTAATTATTCCTTTGTTCCTGCTATCCTTTATTGGGGCTGGAATTCAACTATTGAGTGCGAAATAAACCCACAGACTGCCGCAAACTATGTTAGATCCGGAATATTTAAGGCAGCGGATAGTCTTGGTTTAAATAGCAGAATAAAGGACAGGCAATTAGTGATAAATTTGAAAAAAACGCCCAGTAAATTTTTATACGAAAACAAAGGCCATGTACTTTTTTTATTGATTGCTTATACAACTAGTGGACTTGAAGCAATTACGCCTTATCCAATAAGCCTAGAGGTTGACTACCAACTTACAGAAAATGGAGAAGTGGTAGCCAACGGCGTTGGTGTTGTTCAAAGCAAGGCGCAGCCTGTTGCGAATATATGGAAATCTTCAAAAAAATTCACCTGGATGTATTTAGATGAATATAAGAAAGAGTCAAACAGAATGGGAACTGAATTAGTGAAGAATATTATGCAACAAATTGAAGATTGATAAGCGGAACATTAAAAATAATAAAGTGCCGCGCTTAAGCGATGGCCGCACCCTAGCCGACAGCTTGCTGGAAACGGTGCAAAAAATAACTTTTCCTCGCTAAAATTATTCCATGGAGATTCTGATATTGGTGTTGTTGACCTTGCTGAACGGCTTTTTTGCGCTTTCGGAAATCTCCATCATTTCGGTGCGCAAAGACCGCATGAAACGCAAGGCTCAAGAAGGTAATAAAAACGCCCAAACGGTGCTGGACCTTTTAAACGAGCCCGAAGATTTTCTCTCAGCGGTACAAGTTGGTATTACCTTAATTGGCGTGGTACTGGGCGCGTATGGCGGAGCGGCTCTTTCAGATGACATGCACGCCTTGCTGGTGCAGGTAGATTTTCTGGTTCCTTACGCGGACACCCTCGCTATTGTCATCGTGATTGGGCTAATCACGTACTTTTCTATCGTGATTGGGGAGCTGATTCCTAAAACGGTGGCCATGGGCAGCAGCGAACGAATTGCCCTTTTTGTAGCGCCCATTATCAAAGTATTTACCAAGCTTACCCTGCCCTTGGTAAAGCTGTTGTCTGGTTCTACCAATGTGGTTATAAAACTACTGCGGATTAAGAAGCCGGAAGAAGAGAAAATGTCAGAAGAAGAACTGCGGCAGATTATTAAGACGGCGGGCAAGCAGGGCATTCTGGCCAAAGAAGAAACCGACCTGCACCAGAATATTTTCCATTACGCCGAGCAGAAAGCTCGCCATTTAAAAACGCACCGGCGAGATGTGGAATGGATTAACCTGCAGGAGCCGCTAAACGAGATAAAAGAAAAGATGCGCCAGAGCGCCCACTCCAAGTTTCCGGTCTATAACCGCGAGCAAGACCAGATCATGGGCATTCTTCACTCCAAGGATTTCTACGAGAACCTGCTTACGGTGCAGGCTCCGCTAGAAACTTTACTCAAACCGCCTATTTTCGTGCCTGAAACCATGTACGTCAACGCAGTGCTCAACCAGTTTAAGAAACACAAACAGTACTTGGGCATTGTGGTAGACGAATTTGGCTCGGTAGAAGGCATTATAACGCTGCACGATATTCTGGAAGCCATTGTGGGCGATATCCCCGACCTAGACGAAGCCCTAGAATCCACCTTTCTTGCGCGCGAGGATCATACCTTCTTGGTGAGCGGCGAAATCACCATCCGCGAGTTAAACCGTAAACTGAAGCGCGAATTCATTAAGAAAGAATCGTCGGAATACGAGACCTTGGCTGGTTTTATAATCCAGTACCTGAACCGCCTGCCCGCCACCGGCGAAAAAATGGTTTACAACAACGTAGAAATAGAGGTGATTGACCTAGACGGCAGCCGGATAAACAAGGTCCTGCTGAAGGAAATACCAGTCAAATAATTTTTGGTGTTTTGGGGCGGTTTTTGTGAAAAAAACCCGCCAAAAAAAAAAAAAAACAAAAAAATACTGAGTTAATATTTTGTAGCCCCCCCGAAAAAACTGGGGTGTTTGTAATGATAAAAACAGGTTTTTGGGA
>JBBSSO010000349.1:0-3264 GCA_038241905.1 Cytophagales bacterium
CCCACGCTTTGGATAGGTAACAACATGGCGCCGGCTTGCCAAACTTGATCGTACAAACCAGCATTTTTAAGCGATGAAATAAAGATATGGTCTACTTCCTGTAAGATAGCCACTTTTTCTGGGGTCACATCGCCTAAAATTCTAATGGCCAAACCCGGACCCGGGAAAGGGTGCCGGCCAACAATAGCTTCTGGAATGCTCAGCGCTTTGCCCACTAACCTAACTTCATCTTTAAACAAGGTTTTGAGGGGTTCAACTACCTGCATTTTCATGAAATCTGGCAGGCCGCCAACGTTGTGGTGAGATTTAATGGTAGCCGATGGTCCATTGACAGAGACAGATTCAATCACATCTGGGTAAATAGTGCCCTGGCCCAGCCATTTGGCGTTTTCTACTTGATGCGACTCTAGATCAAATACGTCAATAAATACTTTCCCGATGGCTTTGCGCTTGGTTTCTGGGTCTGATACGCCCGCCAACGCTGTGTAAAAAAGCTCTTTAGCATCTACGCCCTTCACATTGAGGCCCAGGTCTTTGTAAGAATGAAGCACGTCTTCAAATTCATTTTTGCGAAGCAGACCGTTGTCTACAAAAATGCAATAAAGGTTTTTGCCAATGGCTTGGTGAATAAGCATGGCGGCCACGGACGAATCTACTCCCCCGGAAAGACCTAGAATCACTTTATCATCGCCAATTTGGGCGCGAAGGCTGTTAACGGTGCTTTCAATGAAAATATCTGGGGTCCAGTTTTGAGAGCATCCGCAGATGTCAACCACAAAATTCTGGAGTAACGTTTTACCATCGGAAGAATGCGTTACTTCCGGATGGAATTGGATGCCGTAAGTTTCTTGGTCTTTTACTTTGTAGGCCGCTACTTGCACAGAATCTGTGCTGGCAATTATGTCAAAATTCTTTGGCAAGTGCTGGATGGTATCGCCGTGGCTCATCCAAACCTGAGAGCCAAGGTTAAGGTCTTTTAAAAGACGATTTTGCTGGTCTACGTGGCTTAATTTGGCCCGGCCGTATTCTCTAATAGTAGAAGCAATGACTTCACCGCCGTTTTCTTGGGCCATTAATTGAGCACCATAGCAAACGCCTAAAACCGGTAAGCTACCCAGAAAAGCAGAAATATCTGGGTTTGGATAGTTGGCCTCGCGCACAGACGAAGGGCTGCCGGACAGGATAACTCCTTTTAAATCTGGCGTTAGCTCAGGAATTTTATTAAACGGGTGAATTTCACAGTAAACATTGAGTTCGCGAACGCGACGGGCAATCAGTTGGGTGTACTGAGAGCCGAAATCAAGGATGAGTATTTTTTCTGGCATGCGCAAAGGTACATGAGCTTGTTGAAAGTTAAAACATACCGCAAAAGGTTACCGCATATAAAACCTGAGTAGGGTGGGGTTTCTATTTACTTTTAAAGTTGCCAATCCTATGCGTGCAGGGCAAAACCTTAATTTAGAATTTTGCTTTATTCTGGCGAAGAATAAGTAATAAAGATCTAGTTTTTACCTCAATTCATAAAAGAGCCATTCAGCGTTAATGTTTTAGTTTTTTAGAGCCAAACTCTTAAAAACAAAAACTTAACAAAAAAATAAGTAAGGGTTTAGTAAGAAGGGTAGGTATCTATCTGGTTGAACGACCGCTGCTTACAAGTTCGCGCCTAGGCTGCGAGGCGGTTTATGGGCTGTTTTTCAGAAATTAAGCCTAAAACAGCTTGCCGGGCCAAAAAGCGTTTGTATCTTTGCAACGGCAAATCGGTACGGCCAGCTCCTGCTGAACTCCCCCAGGCCCGGAAGGGAGCAAGGGTAAGTGGTTGAGCGGCGCGATATTCGGTTTGCCGCTTTTTTTTGCCCTTTCCGCAACGGTGTTTTACCTGCAAATTTCCTTATCCATCCCGGTTTAAAATCCCTTCCAAAGCAAAGCTGTTTTAGGCCTGTTTTTGGAAAATCAGGCCTAAAACAGCTTCAATATCAAATCTTCTAGCTGTCCGTTTCCATCGGCTCCGCCCAGACCTGCTTAAAATACTTGGATTCTTGGTTCGGTTTTCCCCCGGATTGGACTAGATTTGTATTCCATACAAAAAGACAAGCCATGAAATTTTTCATTGATACCGCCAACCTCAACGAGATCCAAGAAGCCTATGATTTGGGCGTGCTAGATGGCGTTACCACCAACCCATCGCTCATGGCCAAAGAAGGCATTAAGGGCTATGACAATATCATGAAGCATTACAAAGCCATCTGCGAGATTGTGGACGGCGATATTAGTGCCGAAGTAATTGCCACAGATTTTGAGACGATGGTAAAGGAAGGCGAAGAATTGGCCCAGCTGCACCCCAGCATTGTGGTTAAAGTACCCATGACCAAAGACGGTGTAAAAGCCATTAAATATTTTGCTGATAAAAACATAAAAACCAATTGCACCTTGGTTTTCACTGCCGGCCAAGCGTTGTTGGCTGCCAAAGCAGGCGCCACGTACGTGTCACCGTTTGTGGGCCGTTTAGATGATATCGCGGCAGATGGTTTGGCGCTTATCGCCCAGATTAGACTTATTTACGACAATTACGGTTATCCTACTGAGATTCTAGCAGCCTCCGTACGCCACGTTATGCACTTAGTAGAATGCGCCGAAATTGGCGCTGACGTAGTTACTTGCCCGTTAAACGTAATTACGGCTTTGCTCAAGCACCCCCTTACTGATAGCGGCTTGGCTACTTTTCTAGCCGATCACAAAAAAGTGAACGGGTAATTGTATCAGGGTAAAAAGCGGAGCATTGCATAAATAAAGAAAGGGTAAGCGTGGCGTAAAAACGCTTACCCTTTCTACTTTTTAATCGATGAAAAAGTGTACATTATTAAAGTAAAAGGCAAGGCCAAAATTCCGGATTATATTCAGCTGCGCGATGATAATTTTGTGCTGATTGCATATTTTCGGTCAGACCGGCCGTTGAAAAACATGGACCGGTACGGGCTCGCGGGCAAAGAAGAAGCGCTTGCTGCTTTAATTGAGCAACTGCAATTCGGGAAGCTACAAAAGCTGGAAATTTAGTGGCGGACTGTTCACGTTTCATGTTTCCTATTAACTGCTCTTTACAAATATTAGTGATTACACGTATTGCCAGAAACTAGCACCTAACTAAAAGCGACTATGGAATTTTCATCTAACCCAGTGGTGCTTTTGCAAAAAGTTTCCATTTTTCAGGAGGTTAACACCATTTTGTCTGATGTGAGCTTTGCTATTGAGAAAGGCGAGTTTGTGTAC
>JBBSSO010000350.1:0-3261 GCA_038241905.1 Cytophagales bacterium
ATACAATTCATACTCTTTGCCGGGCGCTAAGGTTAGGTGATATGTTCTTAACCAAGGATTATACAACCGAAGAGTTTTGTAATTAGTGCCTTTTCCCAGCGCATATTTGGGCAAATCTGAAATGGTAGACGTTACTCTAACCGTGCGAGTAGGCAGCGGATTATAGGCCTGACCATCAGCTAAATCAAAGCCATACTTATTTGGGTGGCCTAATATTTCTTTAAGGGCCAAAATGCGGGACATGTACCGCCACGTTTCATCGTTTAAATACAGGTCATAGTAAGAAGACACGCCTTGTTTGGCCAGCGCCCGTTGTATGCCGGCTACGCCTCGGTTATATCCAGCGGCGGCCAGCGTCCAAGACCCAAGCCGTTTGCGCGCAGATTTAAGGTAGCGGCAGGCGGCAACGGTGGCTTTTTGAACGTGGTATCGTTCGTCCACTTCGCTGTTTACCAGCAAACCGTACCCCCGGGCGGTGTCTGGCATGAGCTGCCAAAAGCCGGAAGCGCCCGCCGGTGAGGTAACCTGACTTAAAAGGCTTTCGGCTAGGGCCAGGTACACAAAATCATCGGGCACGCCTTCTGCTTGCAAGATTTTCCGAATTTGCGGCAAGTACCTATGCATCCGTTTTAAACCCAGAAACGTGCTGGTGTGCATATAACTGTTCGCTAAAAGTTCGCGGTCAAGACGCTCGGCAACGTCCGGAATGTGGAGCGGAACGGGCTCACCGGCAAAAGAAAGCGCGTCGGGCGCGGTGGGCGCGCGGTAAAGTCGGCCTTCATGCGCCATGCCGCCGGGGCGGGCGGCAGCGGTGTTTGCGTCTGTTTGCACCGCTTGTTGGCTGCACAATTGCAGCATTACAACCATCGCCAAAAGTAGGCAGATAAATTTCCAGATATGCGTATACATGTACTAACGTTATGTTTTGACTTCTATCTTACAACCCGCTTTGGGTTGTTTTATTCCCTTTTAAATCAAAAAATTATTGTCGGCTCAAAACTTTTACGCGGCCGAGAAGTTTAGGCAGGTAAAAACCAGAAAAAAGTGCAGAGAATATTTTAATGAATCCGGCAAATTTCACAAATTCCATCGTTGGATATAAAGAAATTTACTTACTGATTTCACGCGTGTTTTAGGCTTGTTTTTCGAAAAACAGGCCTAAAACAGACCTCAGAATAAAACAAAATTAAACCGCTATGAATTTCACTTCCTCCTCTCCCGAAGACCTTTTGTTTGACGCCGCCCGCAAAGGCGATGTGGCTTATTTAAAACAATTAGTAGCCGATGGAATAGACCTAAACCTGCAAAACAGCAAAGGGTTTACGCCGCTCATTCTCACTTGCTATGACAACCACGTAGAGGCCACCACGTTTCTGCTGGAATCTGGCGCTGACCCCAACGTGCACGACATGGGCGGCAATACGGCGCTTATGGGCTGCAGCTTTAAAGGCTACGAGGAAATTGCGCATTTGCTTTTAAAAAACGGCGTAGATATTAACGCCCAGAACGGCAACGGCGGCACGGCTATAATGTTTGCCACGCTTTTCGGGAGAAATAAATTGGTACAAATTCTCAAAGACGCCGGCGCCGACCTTACCATTCGGGATGTGAGAGGCTTGAGCGCGCTAGACCTGGCGCACCAGCAAGGCAACACCGAGGCAATTGAACTTCTCACCTAATATTTATCTGTCTGTTTTAGGCCTGTTTTTCTAAAAACAGGCCTAAAACAGACAGATTTTTTTCACTCCTTCATCGGCCTAGCCCGATGGTGATTATGCTTCTTTTTCAATCTCCACATTTTCTACTTTTACGGCGTGCTCCGTGGGCTTTATGCCGTGGTCATTTACTTTGGAATAAACTTGGGTAAACTCGGCGCCTAGCAGAAAAATGATAGACGTGTAATACACCCACACCAAAATAAGAATCATGGAACTGGCCGCGCCGTAAGAATCGGCTAAGGAATCATATTGGAGATAGATGTTGAGGAGGAATTTGCCGGCCACAAACAATACGGCCGTAACGGTGGCGCCCACCCACACGTTAGGCCAGCGAATTTTAGCATCTGGCAGCACCTTAAAAATAGCGGCAAAAATCACCGTACTAATCCCGATGGAAATAACCAGATTGCCCACCGTAATTAGGTAAACCGCCACATCTGAAAACTGGTTTCTGATAAACTCATTCAGAATACCAAGCAACACTTCTATAAATAGAGATACCAGCAGCAAAAAACCCAAGCTCACCACCATTGCCAAAGATAAAACTCGGCTCAAAATTAGCTTAAGCCATGCTTTTTGTGGTTTCGCTTTTACGTCCCACATGGCGTTAAGCGCGTCTTGCAGCGCTACAAACACGGTGGTGGCGGTAAAAATCATGGTGCCAATGCCAATGATAGTACCAACCGTACTGCCCGAAGACTGGCTGGCGTTTTCAATAATACTCTGAATTTGTACCGCACTTTCTGACCCCACAATGCCGCTAATTTGGGTAACGACTTGGCCTTTTACGGCTTCGTGCCCAAAAGCCGAACCGGCTATCCGGATCATGATGATCAGAATAGCCGGCAGAGAGAAAATGGTGTAGAACCCAATAATGGCCGCATAATCGAGCGGTTTGTCGTCAGCAAATTCTTTGAACGTTTGTTTCGTCAGCGACCATGCTGAGGTTACGAACTTTGGCATAGTATCCGTTTTTCAATTTTGCCCGGAAAAAGTTTATTGCTTACCCCGGCGCTTTATTTCAGACTCTAATACTTTAAGTTCTTGCTCGGCCGCTTTTAACCTAGATTCGGCAGCTTTTTCGCGCAGCTTGGCTTCTTTGGTGTTTAGTTCAGCGTTGCGTACTTCTTGTTTAAGGTCGTCTACGTGCCGTTGCTGCGTGGCAACCGCCGGATTATTAGAAACGCTGCTGCCAAATGCGGAGCAACCCATCATCACGGGAATGAGAATTAAAAAAAAGGAGAATTTAAAAAATTGCAGAACAGATATTTTCATAAAGATTTGGTTTAAGTAGCAACAAGTCTTTCTTACGGCTTGGCGCGGGCTATGTTCCTAGCGAAGTCAAAAAATAGAGACTGCTCAATTTTAGCATTGTCTCCTAATACTTTAGGATTACAGTCGTTTTAGAGCTTGTTTAAGTTTTGATTTTGCCGGCGAAAACAGGAAGCGAAAGGTTCTGACGAAGCGTTTTTTGAGCAACATAGCAGCGCTATGGTGAGAGAAAAAGGCGAAGACAGGTTCTTTTGATGCCTGTTTGTAGCGC
>JBBSSO010000351.1:0-3244 GCA_038241905.1 Cytophagales bacterium
GGGGGATTCCTTAAAAAATTCTAAATACTTAAATTAGTTCTTCTCTAAAATCTGGAAAAGTTCATCTAATTTAGGGGTGAGGATAATTTCGGTACGGCGGTTTTTCTGACGGGCAACGGCAGTAGTTGCAGGGTCAATGGGCACGTATTTAGAACGGCCCGATGGCGTTACTCGTTGTGGACCAACTCCGGCCTCAGTTAAGATGCGGGTAATTTCGGTAGCACGCAGCACGCTTAAGTCCCAGTTATCAGTCATGCCCACGGTGCCTTTAGATACGGGCACATCATCTGTGTGGCCTTCTACCACCACGTTCACGTCCGGCTGATTTTGCAAAACGCTAGCCAGTTTTTTCAGGGCTTCCTGCCCCTGCGCGTCTACTTTGGTACTGCCAGATTTAAATAATAGTTGGTTAGAAAGAGAAACGTACACTTTGCCATTTCTAACATCAACCGTTAAATCAGATTCTTTAAAACCAAGCAAAGCTTTGCCCACTACTTGGCGCAAGCTGTTCACAGCACGATCTTTCTCGGCCAAAATTCGCTGCATTTCGGCTAGGCGGGCCTCGCGGGCCTGTAGGTCAGCGCTAAGTTGGGTAACCTGCTGGTCTTTGTTGCTAAGGTTGGTGCGCAAAGAAGCTTCGGTAGACGCTTTTTCTTTGGCTAAATCAGCTTTTTCTCTAGCCAGACGCTCTTTATCGCTTTGCAGGGCGGCACGTTCATTTTCCAGTTCTGCTTTCTGGCGGTTCAATTCGTCTTGCAGCACTACCATAGAACGGTTTTCGGCCAAGGCCGATTCATATTTCTTAGTAGAAACGCAAGAGCTCAAAAGGCCTGCCGCCAAAATAACCGACAGAAATGGCTTAATCACTAAATTTTTCATAGGGAAGGGATTTGGTATTTGTAGGTCATGCACAAAGATACTACAGGTTCTGTTACGCAGTTTGGCTAGGTTGGGTTAAATTAGACCGATGGCAAGCCGTGCGGCTAGGTTCTGTCTCTATTTAGAAAAGTTCTCATTGCTTAAAAGGCTATCTTTGAAACTAAGCTTGGCTTTGAAATAGCTTTCTTGTCCAAGTTTATAAAGAATTTTTTAACCTACGTTTTAGACCTACTTTTTTAAAATGAGCACCAAAACAAAATTGACCGTGAACAACAATGGCTCGCTGCGCATAGAGGGCGAGTTTATTATAGTAGATCCGGAAGGCAACGAGTACAACCTACAAGGGCGTGAGCTGCTTTCTATTTGCCGCTGCGGCCTTTCTAAAAACAAACCATTCTGCGACGGATCTCACAGAGGCCACTTTGAGCACAACGCCGTCGCTTTTGACTTGCCTCCAAAAAAAGTCTAATTATTTTGAGGCGCGATGGTTACGTCGCGACTCAAAATATGGTTTTTGAGAGTTTGGTTCTCCTTAGAGCATGTTTAAATTTGTCTTTTGCGCTACAAACAGGCATCAAAAGAACCTGAATTCGCCTTTTTCTCTCACCATAGCGCTGCTATGTTGCTCAAAAAACGCTTCGTCAGAACCTTTCGCTTCCTGTTTTCGCCGGCAAAATCAAAACTTAAACATGCTCTAAGAGAAAGTCAAAACTATCCCACTTGATTTAATATTATCAACTTGCAAAGACGCTGTGTGCTAGTTGTTATGCCAATTAAGACATCACTTTTCTAGTTCTGACACAAGGTCCTTGCAGGATGATAAAATGCGTTTAATTTATTCTGACAACTAGAATAAATAAGACAAACTAGCTTTCATGAAAAATGGGGTGCCGGGGGTAAAGTGAAGTTCTGATACTGCTTCAGTTTCATTTCTCAAGCGGGTTTCTGTATCAAATTGTGCTTCGTTCCAATCTCGGTCCAATACGTTTTCTACTGAAACCCCTAAGTGTACTTTAGACCAAAGGTAACTGGCCACGGCGTCTAACAGAAAATACCCCTCGGCTCTAACTGTGTTTATTTCATTGGCTGGCCTAGAATCTATGTAACGATACCGTAAACTAGCGTTAAACCCTTTTTCTTGTTTCAAGGATACTCCACCAATGCTGGTAAAAGTTGGCGCTAGCGGAATAAAATCTTCTCCCTCGGCCTCGTTCCGCAGGCGTCCGTAGTTAAAATTCAAGTCTGCATCGGCAAAGAAAAGAGGAGAAATCTGGTAACGAATGGCTAAATCCGTCCCCAGACGGCGGGTAGGTCCGCTTATTTCCACCACACCTTCATCGCCGATATACACCAGTTCATTTTCCAGGTCTAGGTGCCACAGCGCCGCGTTTATCAATATTTTAGGCGTTAGTTTAAACGTACTTCCTACTTCATACCCGTATGCTTTGGGTAACACATTGGCGGTTTTGTTTGTCACCACGCCCCTAGAATCATTGGAGTGAAAACCTATGCCTGAGCGCGCGTACACTTGCACCGCTTGATTTACGGTGTAAAACAAACTAAGCTTGGGGCTTAACCGGCTTTTGTTAGCTTTCCCAGATTGGCTAGGATCTGTCTTGTCCGCAAACTTAAAGCGGAAATAGTCAAACCTAAGGCCTGCATTTAGAGAAAGATGCTCAGTTAAGTGCAGCGTTTGGTCCGTAAAAGCAAACAGGTTTTGCTCCTTTAAATCGCCGGATACCACCGTATCCGTAACTACCCGATCAAGTGAATTCATTAAGGACAGGCCACCTGCATCTAGCCGAGTACCAATTCCTAACACCGAAGCCACTTTTTTGCTGCCTAAGTCATAATTGCTTTCATACGAGCCGTTGTAACCAAAAATATTGCGGCCATCTTCGGTTTGTCTTATTTGATCTCCTTGGATGGGGTTATTTAAGAAAAAGGTGAAGTTTGAATACAGATCAAAATGGTAATTACTGTAAAATACTTGGTTCCGGATTTGGGCATCTTGCTTTAGATAGTTGGTGACCTCAAAATTAGCATTGGTTCTGCCAGTGGTGCCGCCTTCTGTGTCATCAATGCTCCCAAACCTTGAAATCATTCCGTTATCAACGGCCCGCTGCGGAATTTGACCAGACGCGTCCCAATTAGATTGAAAGGTAGATGCGCTAAAAGAAACGGCAGTTTTCTCACTGAGCATACCGGCATATTTACCGAAAACGTTAAAGCGCTTAAAATTCTGTGGGCTCTCAAAATAGGCATCAGAATAAACGTATTCTGCCGCGATGTAGGCGTTTTCAGGATGTTTGTCGGTAAATAAATGCCGATTGCCTAAAAGATCTACCATGGCCAGAGCCCGATA
>JBBSSO010000352.1:0-3241 GCA_038241905.1 Cytophagales bacterium
CGCATTGGTAACCTGTCTTTTTACGATTCTAAGCAGCCAGACAATACGTTTACCAAACCTTACTCAGAAAGCACCGCCGAAACCATTGACTCAGAAGTGCGCCTGTTGGTTAGCGATGCCTATAAACGCACGATTAAACTGCTGACTGAAAAACGCCCAGAGTTAGAATTGGTCGCTCAGGAATTGCTAAGCAAAGAAGTGTTGTTCCAGAACGATTTGGAAAGATTGGTGGGAGCCCGTCCTTTTGAGGGATTAACGGCTTACCAAGCGCACACCACGGGTACTGACCGCAGCAAAACCAAAAGCGAAGTAGAGGCTGAATTGCACAGCATTTTGCCAGATATTTTGGATAACGATGAGGAAAATCCTCCGGCTGCGGGCGGGAACGGAACGCCTAATTTGGCCGGAGATAATACTCCGTTACCAGCCTAATACATTGAAACAGGGCACTCAAGAAAAAGCCGGGTGCCCTGTTTTTGGCCTCTTTTTAGAAAAACAGCCCGAAAACGCACACCATGTACGAAGCTAAATCCAAAGAGATTGTGCTCCGCAAAATAAGAGAGGCGCTGGCAATGTCAGCGCCTTTTTTACCGCCTACCCCAGACTTTGTAACGTCTGTGTACGGACCGCTGCTGGAAGATTTATCCGTGCTTTTTGCGGAATCTTTTATCCGGAATAGCGGTACTTTTGTGTATTGCGAAAACGAAGAAGATTTTTTTGACCAGCTGTTTGAATTTAAGCAGGAACGCGGTCTAGAGAATTTTTACGTGTGGGAACCTATACTTAAGAAGATCTTACACGCGGGCGGTATTAACTTTAACGGCACCGAAGAAAACTTCATCGGCGCTGCCGATGCCGGATTAACTACGTGTGAGGCTCTGGTAGCGCGTACGGGGAGCATTTTGGTTTCATCGGCCAACGCCAGCGGGCGGCGGCTTTCAGTGTACCCGGCCATTCATTTGGTGGTGGCTAAACTGTCTCAGCTAGTGCCTGATATTAAGCAAGCGCTGCAAGTAGTTCAAACCAAATATGACAAAAAGCTGCCGTCTATGCTATCTTTGATTAGCGGACCCAGCCGGACCGCTGATATTGAGAAAACGTTGGTAATGGGTGCCCACGGCCCCAAAGAGCTTATTTTGTTTCTGATTGATGACCACACCGATTGACATCCTTCCGCCGGGCAAAAAAGTATATTTTGCCTCAGACTTTCACTTAGGCGTACCTACGCCCGAGAAAAGCCAGGCGCGCGAGAAAAAAATTGTCCGGTGGCTAGATCAAATTAAGGAAGACGCGCACACCATTTACCTGCTAGGCGATATTTTCGATTTCTGGTTTGAGTACCGCCACGCTATTCCGCGCGGTTTTATCCGGTTGCAAGGCAAGCTGGCTGAGCTGGCCGATAGCGGAATCAGCATTTACTTGTTCACGGGCAACCATGACATGTGGATGTTTGATTATTTCCCCAAGGAGCTTAACATTCCCATTATCCGGGAACCCATTTCCACGCAAATTGGCAATCACACGTTCTACATCGGCCACGGTGATGGCTTGGGGCCCAAAGATTATACGTACAAAGTTTTAAAGCGCGTGTTCGCTAACCCGGTTAGCCAATGGCTGTTTGCGCGGGTTCACCCCAACGCAGGCATCGGGCTGGCTAATTTTTGGTCGCGCCGCAGCCGCATCCAAAACACTAAAACCGATGAGGTTTTCTTAGGCGAGGACGAATGGCTGGTGCAATACTGCCATGATTTGGAAAAAAGCGGGCACCATGATTTCTACATTTTTGGCCATCGGCACCTGCCGCTAGATGTTCCTATTGGCGCGCATAGTCGGTATTTAAACTTAGGAGAGTGGGTCAATTTTTGCTCTTATGCGCAGTATGACGGCAAGGAACTTACTCTTTTGTATTTTGAAGATGGCCGGGTTTAAAAGCCTCTACCTTTGGGCGGCGCTTTGCCTTTGCATGGTTTTGCCCGCCCGGGCGCAGGCACCGGTAGAGCTGGCGTTGGCGTTTCACCTTCCGGCCAAGGGCCTTTCGCTGCTTTCTATTGACCGCTTTGACCGCATTTACTTAGCCGACCATCGGCAAAACATCTTTCAACTAGACACCCTGGGCCGGGTTCTAAGTAGGTTCTCCCCACCCATTCAGGGCCGCGTGTCCATGGCCGAAGCTTGGAACCCCGCCAAAATAACCGTGTTTTACGAAGACCAGCAGCGCGTGCAGCTCTTAGATAGGTTTCTAACGCCTTTGGGCGTGGCTGATTTGCGCGATTACACGGACGGCACCATCAGGGCGGCCACGCTTTCTGCCGATGACCGGCTTTGGCTTTTTGACGAAAGCACGTTCCGTCTTTTGAAAGTTGACACCCGCTATACCAGCATTACCCACCAAACTCCGCTAGAACTGCTTTTTGCCCGTCAGCCGCATGACATTACTTTTTTGCGAGAATACCAGAGCAAACTGTACATGGTTGATCGCTCCTTTGGCGTATACGTTTTTGATAACATGGGCAATTACCAGACAAAACTGCCCTTGCCCGGCCTTACCTACGTGGGTTTTTTAGGCGATGAAATGTATTACCTCTCGGGCTCTCAACTGCATTTTCAGCATCTGTATAACTTTACGGACCGCACACTGGTCCTTCCCGGCACGGACCAAATTTATACCCAAGTTTTGGTAGGCGATAAATTCCTGTACCTGCTCACCGCCGACACGCTTTTTGCCTATCGGTGGCGGTAAGTATTTCTGTTTTAGGCTTACTTTTAGAAAAACAGGCTTAAAATAAGGTGGTGAATAATTGACTAAAAGGCTGTTTTAGGCCTAATTTTCCAAAAACAGGCTTAAAACCGCTTTTTTAAAAACCATCGGTTTACCGCCCTTCTGTTTACGCGCATTGAATTTTTACTTGTGAAGTTTACGCGAATCCCTTTCTTTGCATGCAGAGTGCATTGTCCCTAGCTTCCTGTTCTTTTCTATTGATGGCGAAATGAATAAATTTCTTCTTTCTTGGTTTGCCTTTTTAGCCGCTTGCACGCTGAGCTGGGGCCAGACTGCGCCCCCTGAAACGCCGCAACAGGAAACGCTTCTAAAACCAACTGTCCGCCATAGTTTTTACGTTGCCCCTTCCCTACTGTTGAGCCGTTGGCAAGAGCACTCTGGTTTGATGTTGGGCGGCAAAGCGGCTTGGGTGGTTAACAAGAAAATTGGGCTGGGTGTTGCTGGCTACGGATTAATTTCTAA
>JBBSSO010000353.1:0-3226 GCA_038241905.1 Cytophagales bacterium
CATGGAGCTAATGATGACCGGCGATTTTATTTCCGCCCTAGATGCCATAGAAGTGGGCCTGGTCAACCACGTTACTTCGCCGGAAGGCTTAATGCCCAAATGCGTGGAAATTATGGAAAAAATTATCTCCAAAGCACCGCTGGCTGTGGGCATGATTGTAGATTGTGTGAACGCCTGGTATGACAAAGAGGAGCACGGCTACCAGACCGAGGCTAATTCCTTCAGCCGCTGCTGCGGTTCAGCAGATTTCCAGGAAGGCACGGCTGCCTTTTTAGAGAAGCGCCGGCCTCAGTTTAAAGGCGTATAACCTGCGCACTTTCCAAATAATAAGATTCCCATTTCTGTTTTAGGCCTGTTTTTGGAAAAACAGGCCTAAAACAGAAATACGTGGGCGTATAATATGTTTTTTCAAGCTTTTACTTTGAGTAGCGCCCCGCATGAGCATCGCTAAGAAACTGGTGGGCCAAACGGCTGCCTACGGCCTCAGCAGCATTGTGGGCCGCGGCCTCAACTTTCTGCTCATTTTCCTGCACGGCTACGTATTCTTGCCCGAAGAATACAGCGTGGTGGCCAAATTGTACGCGTTTGTAGCGTTTCTAAACATTGTCTACACCTACGGCATGGAAACCGCTTTTTTCCGGTTCGCCAACAAACCCGGGGTAGACCAAAAAGCGCTTTACAACCAAGTTCAAAGTTTGGTGCTTACCTCTAGTGTGCTTTTGTCTGCGATTATCATCGGCTTTGCCGGCAACATTGCAGATTTATTGGGCTACCCGGGGCAAGAGAAATACATTGTGTGGCTAGCCATAACCATGGCCGTAGATGCGGTGGTGGCCATTCCGTTTGCCCGACTTCGGCTAGAAAACAAAGCCCTCAAGTTTGCCAGCATCAGAATTATAAATATTTTAATAGTGGTAGCGGGCAATTTATTTTTCCTGCTGCTATGCCGCGATATTTATTTAGGCAAATATCTGCCCCAACTATCGGGGGTGGTGTCCGTGATTTACAATCATGAGATTGGAGTAGGCTACATTTTTGTGGTAAACATGGTGGCCAACCTGCTGTTCATTCCGCTACTCTGGCGTGAATTTATAGACTTCCGGTTTGTCCTTAAACTTAAAATAATGTGGCCGATGGTGGTGTACGCCCTGCCCATTTTGTTTATGGGTTTGGCCGGCACTACCAATGAAATGCTTTCGCGGCTGATGCTGGAAGACTGGCTTCCCGATAATTTTTACCCCAACATGAGCAACGAGGCCGCGCTAGGTGTTTTTGCCGCCAACTACAAGCTGGCCATGCTTATGAGCCTTATGATTCAGGCTTTTCGTTACGCCGCAGAACCCTTTTTCTTCTCCCAAGCCCAAGACAAAAACTCGCCGCAAACGTTTGCCGTGGTCATGCGCTGGTTCGTGATTATTCTGGCGCTGGCTTACCTGGGCATTAGCGTTAACCTAGATTTACTGCAGTTTGTGTTTCGCGCAGAATTCAGGGAAGGCGTGGCCATCGTGCCGGTTTTGCTGCTGGCCTACCTGTTCAACGGCGTGTATTACAACCTCACCGTGTGGTTTAAACTCACTGATAAAACCAAGTACGGCACGTACATAACCGTTTTTGGAGCTTTCGTTACCATCGTAGCAAATTTTCTATTGATACCCGTGATGGGGTACATGGGCAGTGCCGTGTCAGCGCTGTTGTGTTTTTTCAGCATGTCGGTGGTGTGTTACGCCATCGGTCAAAAGTATTTTCCGGTGCCTTATCCGCTGAAAGCCATTTTTGGCTACCTTTTACTGGCTTCTGGGTTAATTTGGCTGGCCTACGCGTGGCAAATAGATAATTTCTGGCTTAGTACGGCCTATCATTTGGCGCTTTGCTTGGTTTTTGTGGCGGTGGTTTGGGTAGTTGAACGGCCCGCGTTGCGGCCGATAAAGAGATAATCCTTATCTTAGCCTTCTATGAACGCACCCCTTACCGTTAAAGTCATGAACCTGGGCCCGCACGACCTGCCAGCCTACCAAACGGAACACTCCGCCGGGTTAGACCTGCGCGCGGCGCTAACCGCTCCGGTTACCCTCAAACCTTTGCAGCGGGCTTTGATCACCACTGGCCTCAGCATAGAATTACCTGAAGGTTATGAAGCCCAAATCAGACCCCGCAGCGGCTTGGCTTTTAAACACGGCATTTCCATCGTCAACAGCCCCGGCACCATAGACGCCGATTATCGCGGCGAAATCAAAGTTTTACTGGTCAACCTCTCAGACACAGATTTCGTTGTAGAAGATGGAGAGCGCATAGCGCAGATGGTAGTGGCCGCATACGAACGGGTGCAGTGGCAACCCACCGAGCAACTATCGGAAACCCAGCGCGGCGCAGGCGGTTACGGCAGCACCGGCCAAAAATGAGCCAGCGCCTGTTTTTAACCTAATTTCCGAAAAACAGGCCGAAAACAGCATTTTACCTTATCTTAAAAGCGGGATACCCGTAGGTAGCCCATACGTATTGTAACTATATCTAACACACTATGAGAATTATTGTACCAATGGCCGGCATGGGCAAACGCATGCGCCCACATACCCTTACCGTTCCTAAACCCTTAATCCCCATCGCGGGTAAGCCTATTGTGCAGCGATTGGTAGAAGACATTGCCAAAGTTTGCCAAGAGCCTATTGAAGAAGTGGCCTTTATCATTGGTCGGTTTGGGAAAGAAGTAGAAGCCCGGTTGCTAAAGATCGCGGAGTCAGTTGGAGCAGTTGGTTCCATCCATTACCAAGACGAGCCGTTGGGCACCGCCCACGCCATTTTGTGCGCCCAGAGCGCGCTAAAAGGAAACGTGGTAGTCGCGTTTGCGGATACTTTGTTTAAAGCAGATTTTAAATTAGATACCTCCGCCGAAGGCACCATCTGGGTTCAGAAAGTTGAAGATCCGCGTCCGTTTGGCGTTGTAAAACTAAACGAGAACGGCCAGATCACTGAGTTTGTAGAGAAACCCCAGGAGTTTGTTTCTGACCTAGCTATTATTGGCATTTACTATTTTAAAGATGGCGACTACCTCCGCAGTGAATTGCAGTACCTGCTAGACAATGATATCAAAGACAAAGGAGAATTCCAGATTACCAACGCTTTGGAGAACATGAAGAGCAAGGGATCTGTGTTTATTCCCGGCCAGATCTCTGAGTGGCTAGACTGCGGTAACAAAGATTCTACCGTTTTCACCAACCAGCGCTACCTA
>JBBSSO010000354.1:0-3224 GCA_038241905.1 Cytophagales bacterium
AAGCGCTGTTAAAAGCAAAGAATTTTCATCCTGTGAGTGAGCATCTTTTCTGGTCTGTTTTAGGCCTGTTTTTTGAAAAACAGGCCTAAAACAGACCAGCATTATTTCAGGAAGATTAGGCTGTGGTGCGAATCAGTTTCCTAGCTTTTGCAAATAGGCCAGCGCTTTGGCCATATCTTCTGGCGTATCTATACCGATGGTTTCCAAATCCGTAAACGCTGTTTTTATCCGGAAACCGTGTTCTAGCCAGCGTAATTGCTCCAACGATTCCGCCTTTTCTAACAGAGACGGAGCCAGTTGGGTGAGTTGTGCCAGCACCTCCGCACGATAGCCGTAAATGCCTATATGCTTGTAAAAAAGATGGTTTGCTAACCAATCAGCGGGGTCTACGCCTCTTAAATAGGGAATGGGCTGGCGGCTAAAATAAAGCGCTTGGCCCTGTGCCTCAATCACCACCTTGGGGCTGTTGGGGTTGAACAGTTCTTCTGGGTCTTTAATGGGTTTAATTAGAGTGGCAATTTGGTCTTGAGGGCCAGAAAAACAACTGATTATTTTGTTGATTTGCTGGGGCTGAATAAAAGGCTCATCGCCTTGAATATTAACTACTATGTCAAATTCTTGCTGGAGCAATTGATAAGCTTCATGGCAGCGGTCGGTGCCGCTTTGGTGTTGGTCTGAGGTTAGCACGGCCTGCCCGCCAAACTGCTGGACGTGTTCTAAAATACGCGCATCGTCAGTGGCCACTATCACTTGGGCCAGGCTAGATTTTTTTGCTTGTTCATACACCCGCTGAATCATAGACATGCCGCCCAAGTCTACCAAAGGTTTTCCAGGGAAACGGGAAGAGGCGTACCGAGCCGGAATAATTCCGAGTGCTTTCATATTTTCTACGCGATTAATGATAAAAGCATGTTTAAATTTGTCTTTTGCGCTACAAACAGGCAATAAAAGAACCTGTTATCGCCTTTTTTTCTCACCATAGCGCTGCTATGTTGCGGTAATGGCACACCCCGAATGCTTTCGGGGAAACGCTTCGTCAAAACCTTTCGCTTCTTGTTTTCGCCGGCAAAATCAAAACTTAAACAAGCTCTAACAAAGAAAAGAATTTTTTAACGAGAAACCGGAATCTGATGCGCGCTAATATTCTATTGTTACTTATTTGTTTATGTAGGATTAAAAGCACTTATCAGGAGCCATACAATTTTTAGAAGATGGCTGTTTTAGCCCTATTTTTGGGAAAACACGCCTAAAACAGATTTTTAGCGAAATGATTGGAGTCATAAGCGCGGTATGTTAATTGTTAAAAAATATTTCTCTGGGTTGCCATCGTTAGTGCTGCTGGTAGGTGTCAATTCCTTTATGCTTTCCTCGGTTTCTTTTTATCAGTCAATTATTTTTTAAGTGAAATCCTTCTGCCAAAAAAGACCATCGCCGCAGGCGTATTTTAGCAGGGTAAAAGCATTCATCGTTTTCTTTTCTGAAGAATTGGACG
This sequence comes from Cytophagales bacterium, assembly GCA_038241905.1. Classification (GTDB taxonomy): domain Bacteria; phylum Bacteroidota; class Bacteroidia; order Cytophagales; family Hymenobacteraceae; genus Nibribacter. Next base: position 1,493 of record JBBSSO010000354.1, read on the forward strand.
CCTAGCTTTACCTTTGTGCTAAGAAACTCCTCCCGTTTGAATAAAAAAAAGCTGCAGGCCGCGGAGAGTTTTCTTTTAGGTAAGGTAATTGCAGAAGGAGAGAACCGTGCGGTTTCAGCGTTTTTTTTGGTAACTTAGCCCTTGGTTCGCTGGCCGGGAAGCACTACCCATGGTACGTGCGGCTAACGTTGCGCAAGGCATTTGGTATTTGATTATAAAAGTTGGGCGAGCGGCGCCGAAGTTGGTATTTATAGAGCGTAAAATTTAGAAAGATGTTAAAAAAGTTTGTGTTGGTATTTGGTTGTGTCTTGGCATCATACGGCGCCGCATCGGCGAATACGGTGGCTGTGCGAGATTCTATTGGCTTGAAAACGGTCAACGGTAAAACCTACATCGCCCATAAAGTAGAACCTCAAGAAACCCTGTACGCGCTTTCGCGCAAATACGGGGTAACAGTGGCCAAGATTGTTGAAGCAAATAAAAACATTGAGAAATCAATCAATATTGGGCAAATAGTACTAGTGCCTACTAACCAAGTGGAGGTGGCTGCGGCGCCTAAACCGCAAACCGCCACGCCAGCTGCTGGCCGGACGTATTCGGTTGATCCCAAAGGCAACAAAATGCACAAAGTTCAGCCCAGCCAGACGCTTTATTCTATTTCCAGGCTGCATGGCGTGTCTGTTGACCAGATTAAAAAATGGAACAACCGCACCAGCAACGCCTTGGAAATTGGCGAGGAATTGATTGTGGGAACGGGTGCAAAAACTTCTGGCAGCGCCACCGCTTCCTCCCAAATCTACGTGCCTGAACGCGACGACGAAGTAACGGCTGTAAAACAAACCGTTCCGGTGGCTGCTGCTCCAACGCCTATCATTGCTACCGTAAAAGAAACTCCCGTTGCCGCTTCTGAGTCGGCGGAAGATAAGTCAGCCAAAGCCGCGGAGTACGTAGCCCGGGTTAGCGAAGCCGGAATGGGCGAGTTAATTGACCAAAAATCGGACGCCAACAAGTTTCTGGCTCTGCACAAAACCGCACCAGTGGGCACCATTATGGCCGTGCGCAACCCCAGCAACGATCAAACGGTGTACGTCCGCGTTATCGGTAAACTGCCTTCCACCGGCGATAACGACAAATTAGTAGTAAAACTTTCTCGTAAAGCTTGCCAACAAATTGGCGTAAGTGACAAGCGCTTCCGGGTAGAACTTTCTTACATGCCTTAATAAACCGTTATTTTTTAGCCAAGGATGGCTTTTTCTGCTGCTCAAATCCGCAACCTGCTGGATAACCGGTACCAACGATACAATACTCCCGCTTTTATCGGCCATGATCCGGTTTCAATTCCGCATTTATTCCAGCAAAAGCAGGACATAGAAATTGCCGGTTTCTTTGCGGCTATTTTGGCGTGGGGCCAGCGAAAAACCATCATTAACAAGTGCCATGAGCTGTTAAACCGCTTTGATAATGCGCCCTACCAATTTATTACCCAACACCAAGACGCGGATTTAAAACAACTGCTCGGCTTTAAGCATCGCACTTTTAATGATACAGATTTGCTGTATTTGGTGCATTTCATGCGATGGTTTTACGAACGAAACGACAGCTTGGAAAATGCTTTTATGGGTGATGGAGGCGTTGTTCTTTCCTCCCAGAAAGAACGGTTAGAACACTTTTATACCTTGGTTTTCTCGCTGCCCGAGGCGCCGCACCGCACCCGCAAACACATTTCTACGCC
>JBBSSO010000355.1:0-3223 GCA_038241905.1 Cytophagales bacterium
CTTGTTTAAACTTTAGCTTTTTGCTGCAAATGTCTATAGAAAGAACCTGTCTTCGTCTTTTAATTTTCGCTGGCAAACCTAAAAGTTAAACAAGCTCTAATCGACTTATATGAAAAAAATAATTTTACTCTTTATCTGCTTATTATCTCTGGAGACGGCTACGGCCCAAGTGATGGAGCAAGACACCATTAAACCCGGCAGAGGTAATAGAGAAACGCAGTTGGAGCGGATTAAAAGCCGGAAAAAAGCGCTGTTCTCTGATTCTCTGGGGGGCTCCGAACCCACTAACACCACTTTGCTAGACACTACGCTCTACAATAAATACGGCGATCTGCTCAACGATGACCCAAAATACAATCCTCGCCAGCCACTCTGGAAGCCCGCAGCGCAGGTGCTGGGCATAAACGCGCTGTTCATGGGTTACAACCGCTACATAGCCAAGGCCGACTACGGCTACGTGGATTTGAACACCTGGAAAACCAACCTGCGCTCAGAGCCAGAATTTGATACAGATGAATTTGGAGTCAATTTTATTGGCCACCCTTATCAGGGAACGCTGTATTTTAACGCGGCCCGGAGCCAAGGTTATAACTACTGGCAGTCGTTACCTTTCGCCGTAGGGGGAAGTTTGACGTGGGAATATCTTGGTGAGAATACGCTGCCTTCTTACAATGACATGATTTATACGCCCATCAACGGAGCCGCGCTAGGCGAAATTCTCTATCGCGTCAGTTCCAATATTCTGGATGACCGAACCACCGGGCGGGAGCGGGCCGTGCGGGAGATTGCGGCTGGTTTGGTTAATCCGGTGCGGGGGCTGAACCGTTTGCTGCAGGGCAAAACTTTTCAAGTGACCAACAAAGAAGTGTATGAGAAAGAACCCATCAACATTACTTTGTTTGCAGGCGTGCACCGCCAAAACCGTAAACACAACAATGTTTTTGGCGATGGCGAGACCAAGGCAATGGCTAACGTGCAGCTAGATTACGGCAATCCGTTTGAGTTGAAGCGTCGCAAGCCCTTTGATATGTTCCGGCTGCGAACGGAGTTCAGTGTGGGCAGCGATACCACCAGCGGTATTATCAACAACATTACAGGTTACGGCGTTTTGTTGGGCGGAAACCGAACCATAGGCCGAATGGATGTCATGACCGGTTTTTTTCAATATTATGATTATTGGAACACGCGTAATTTTGATTTAGGCGCGCTGGGTTTTGGCGGCGGCGTGTTAACCCGATTGCCGCTCAGCAGGCAGGTAAACTTGTACAACAACGTGCATTTGGGCGTGATTCCACTGGCCGGAAACAGCACCAGGTTTGCTCCAGATGAAAATGGATTACGCGATTACGTGTACACCAGCGGCTTGCACGCCAAACTAGAAAGCATCCTCAACCTGGGCGGACACGCGTCTTTGGCGTTTGTCTATTACCATTATTGGCTAAAAACCATTGAGGGGTTAGAGGGCCATAATTCCATCGGCATTGTGCGGCCGCGGGTAACGGTGGGGCTGTTTAAAAACGTGAGCTTGGGCTACGAACATTTTGGTTACACCACCCGCCGAATCTTAGAAGATTACCCCACCCAGCGCTCGGTAATCACGGACCAAAAGATTTTCCTGCAAATTTTCTTGGAAGACCCGCAACGCCGGGGGCGATACAATTAAAACTTCGGTAGTATAAGAAAGCCTTCTGTTTTAGGCCTGTTTTTCAAAAAACAGGCCTAAAACAGAAGGCTTTTCTGCGCGTAAACGTTATCTTAGCAAATGTTAGTTTTATGCGGGTTAAACTTCTGTGCGGCTTACCTGCGGAACTCACCTTAAAACTACGTTGCGTTACTAAAATCTGATAGTACTATGATTAAAACTTTATACAGCGCCGGAGCCAAACCAGGCCTTTTCATTATGCTAGCTTTGGCGGGTTGTACGTCTACCCAACCAACCCAAACGCCATCTGCCACTTCGCAAACCACATCGCCTATGAAAACCGAGTTTAACAATCCGCTGCTCAAAGAATGGACGGGTCCGCACGGGGGGGTGCCTGCTTTTGACAAAATGAATCTGGCAGATTTAACGCCAGCCATGGAAAAGGGCATGGCGTTGCACTTGGCAGATATTGCCGCCATCGTCAATAACCCAGCCGCGCCTACTTTTGAGAATACCGTGGTGCCTTTGGAGAAAGCGGGCGAAGCGCTGGATCGGGTTTTTACCTATTACGGCATCTGGAGCAGCAATTTATCTACGCCAGAGTTTAGGGTAATGCAAGGCCAATTAGCGCCTAAAATTTCTGAGTTTTCTTCCAAAATCTCGCAGAACCCCCAATTATTTCATCGCCTTAAAACGGTGTATGATAACGCCCAGAAAAACCCGTTGCCCGCAGATCAGCAGCGTGTAATTCAATTGATTTATGAGAACTTCGCGATGGAGGGAGCCGCTCTAAACGCGGAAAATAAACAGAAGTACGCCGCTATAAACAAGGAGCTATCGTCGTTGTACACGTCTTTTGGCAACAATGTTTTAGCCGATGAAGAGAATTACGTCACCTATATTACCAAAGACCAATTAAGCGGCCTGCCAGATAGTTTTATAAAAGCCGCTGCCAAAGCCGCCGCTGACCGCGGACAAGAAGGCAAATACGCCATCACCAACACGCGCTCTAGCATGGACGTGTTTTTGACGTATTCAGATAATCGCGCGCTGCGCGAAAAAGTTTGGAACACCTATTACGCCCGCGGCGACAACGGCGATGCGCACGACAACAACCAAATTATAGCCCAAATTCTGCAGCTGCGCGATGACCGGGTAACCTTGCTGGGGTATGAAAACTACGCGGCGTGGCGCTTGCAAAACCGCATGGCTAAAAACCCAGAAAATGCCATGAACCTGATGAACGCCGTGTGGCCTGCTGCTTTGGCGCGCGTGAAAGAAGAAGTGAAAGACATGCAGGCCGTGGCTAATAAAAGTGGCGCTAAAATCACCATCGCGCCCTGGGATTACCGCTATTACGCCGAGAAAGTGCGCAAGCAGAAATACGATTTAGATTCTGAAGAAGTAAAGCAATACCTGGAGTTGGGCAACTTAACTCAGGCTATTTTCTACACCGCCGGCGAGCTTTTTAACTACAACTTTACGCCCGTGCCAGCGGGTTCTGTCCCCGTTTTTCATCCGGATGTAAACGTTTGGGAAGTAACCGATAAAACCACCGGCGCCCACGTGGGGCTTTGGTAC
>JBBSSO010000356.1:0-3219 GCA_038241905.1 Cytophagales bacterium
CAATAGCGCGCGGTTGTCTACTTTTTTCTCTTCAACTTTAGGTTCTGGCTTAGGCTGTGGCTTGGGTTCTTCTTTAACAGCTACCGGAGATTCCATGCTGGAAGTCACAATTTTCTCTGCTACAGGTGGCGTGGGCGTCACAACCGGCGTAACAACCGGAACTGGCGTAACTTCTTCTGAGGCAGCTGGTGGCCGACTATCTTCCTTGTTTGGAGATTCATTGGGGGTGGCTTTGCTATGGATCTCGCCGCTCCCGGCATCAGTAGTACCAAAAGACATTTCAATTCCCCCTATTTGGTCTTTGGGTGGATTTTCAGCTTTCCAAACCAACATAAAGAAAAGAAACAAAAGCAGCACCAAATGCGCCACAATGCTCACAGCAAGGGCGATTCGTCTATTCTTTTCTTCTTGAGGGTTTAAGGCTACCATTTTATTCAGCTATTCCGCAACAACAGTACCAATAGATACCTTCGCTTTCAAATCATTGGCAATACTGGCAACTTTTACAAAAAACTCAACCGGTACGGCTTTGTCTACTTTCAGCAGCACCACACCCTGCCCTTCTTCGGCGGTAGCCAAAGCTTGGGCCAAATCAGCGGGCAGCGCTTCTAATGAAGTAGGCCGCTCATCAATAAAATACTCTTGTTCAGCGGTTATGGTTACCGTCACTTTCTGCATGGTAATAGCCCCCGATGAGCTGGAAGGCAAATTAACCGGCATACCCGTAGGGGTTACAAAGCTAGAGGTGAGCATAAAAAAGATAAGCAACAAGAATATGATGTCCGTCATGGAAGACATGCTAAACTCGGCACTTATTCTATTTCTGGAGCGTAAATTCATTAGGCTTGTGGTTCTTGTAAAAGGTCTAAGAACTCAATGGAACTGTATTCCATGTCATGCACGATGCTATCAATTTTAGCTACCAAAAAGTTATAGCCAACGTACGCGGGTAACCCGATGATTAAACCGGCAGCCGTGGTCACCATTGCTTCGTAAATACCACCTGACAACAACTTAGGACTAATAGTACCTTCCGCTTGCGCGATGGCAATAAAAGCCCCAATCATACCGGTTACGGTACCCAAAAAACCCAACATTGGCGCCGCGCCGGCCACCGTGGCTAAGCCTGACAAATTCTTCTCTAAACGGGCAATTTCAATTTTACCAACGTTCTCAATAGACGCTTCAATGCTTTTTAAAGGCTGCCCAATGCGCGAAATTCCTTTCTCTAACATCCTAGAAATAGGAGAATTTGTTTGCGCGCAAAGCATTTTAGCGCCTTGCACATCCCCGGCTACTACCAAACTTTTCAAGCGATTAAGAAATCCGCCAGGATTCTGGGCCGCTTTTTTAATAGTAAGATACCGTTCCACGAAAATATAAATCCCGGCAATAGATAAAATAACCAGTGGAATCATGGCCCACCCCCCGGCTAAAGCTAGGTCTAACAAGGTAACAGATTCTGGCGCAACTTCTGCTGCTGCATTGGCCAAAGCGGCGGTGGTGTCTGGAGCAGCGGTAGTGGTAATCTGTAGCAGTAGTGCGTTCATGTTAATAATTAAAAACCCAAAGTTCGTTGTTTATTTTTGTGCGGAGTGCCGGTAAAGCGGCATGTGCTTCTCGGGCGGTAGCAAAATCTGCCACAGATACCCGCTCTCGCTTTAAATCGTAGTTCGGTTGTAGAACTTTTGCCTCGTATCCCTTTTTCTTAAGCTGGTTTTGATTGCGTTTGGCATATCCATTTTGGGTAAAAACACCCATAATGACGTAAAAACGACCAGTCCTCTTTTTAATTGTGCCGGTTTCAACAGCAGCTTTCGTTTCTTCTTTAACAGGAGCCACCACTTTTGCGTTATCAGCGGGGCTTTCGGTCACAGAAACCACTGGGGCCGGTTTCATCACAGCACTATCCGCTCCAACTAAAGCTTCGGATGACTGGATAGTCGTTTCCGGCCTGTTTTTTGGAAAACTGCTCCAAACTGAGTCGGTTGGTTTTACTAACTCATTAAGTGATGCGGTTCCTTTCTCCCAGCTATTTTCTAATGGCCAAGCGGTTGTTACTGAAGCATTTGTTTTTGAGCTAACTTCTGGATTTGCCGCAGGGGCAGGTGTTTGGTTGCTTTGGCTTAAAAATAAGCCGATGGGATTTAAAGAACTTAACGCCACATCATGCTGCAATGAGAACAGATAAGCTGCCGATACGGTTAATCCTGCCACCACCAGACTAGCGCCAATCCGGAAAAACCGTTGCGCACGGCCCACCGATTTTCCGCTGCCTTTGGCTTGAGCTGCCATTTGGTCTTTGTACTTCCCTCTTAAAACCAAGGCATCTTTGCCAATGATAGGCTTAGAAACTAATTCTGGTAGTCCAAAACTAGCATCCAAGAAATTCTCATTTTCAATATTCTCAAAAACCAACTTGCGCTCGGCGTTGTAACGAAACACGCCTACATCTTGTAATTCAAATCTATGCTGAACCAAAAGCTGTTCTTTAAGATCTTGCACAAAATCTGCCACCGCCTGTTGGGCTTGGGTAAGCGGCCATTGTTGTTGATTGGCTAAGGTAGAAATAAGTAATCCGTCGTTTACTTTCAGCTGCTCGTTAAACGCAATGCGTTTAGACGGCGGCGTAAACGTATGCTTAACCGGATGAATCTTAGCTGGCGCATAATGCGTAATTAATCCCCCAAAATCAGGAATTATCACGCAATCATACGCGTACAACATTTTTTTAATGTGCCCTTGAATCATAAATGCTTCACTGTAAAAGTTCTTCTGGAAAGCATGCTTCCCTCCTGCGGCTACATGTCACCCGCTCCACCTTCTTCGTTTAAACTAGAAAGCGTACGTTGCTCCTGCTAAAACAGAAATCCCTTGGCTCTGGTAGTTGACCAAGCGCTGGTAATTGTTGTTTAACAGGTTATTACCCATTAAAAAAGTAGAGAATCTCGGCGAAAACCGGTAATCAACTTTCAAGTTCAGGTCAACCACGCTATCGGTTTCCTGCAAAACAGTAGAGCCGCCCTGCCGAGTAATCTGACCAAACGAACTGCTAATATAGTAAAGTTCAGTGTTGAATAGAATCTTATCATAAAGATTATATGAGCCAAAGCCGGTTAATTGAAAGCTGGGCCGGTGGAAAGGCTCAGGCAATGAGGCCATTGTATAACTATTAGACTCAGCTTTCAAACCTATTCTTAATTTTTCTGACTGGTTAAA
>JBBSSO010000357.1:0-3202 GCA_038241905.1 Cytophagales bacterium
CTGAAAATTGAGCAAAAAAGAGGTTCTCGTTGCAAGGTCTTGTTTTTGCTTTAGAAACGGATTTGCTTCGTGGAACCACGTCGTTACAGTGTAACGACGCTACAGGGTTCGTGTTCAGAAAAAATAGCCTATCTATTTTAAGGAATTCTCCCACATCATTGCTTTCTCCCTTGTAATGACAAGTCGGAAGGGCACAGTGTAGGTAACTGGGGCCGGAACCCCATTAACGGTGCCGGGCTTCCATTTTTTCATGCTCTTCACTACCCGAACAACCTCCGCATCTACACTAGGAAACAAAGATTTCACAACCTTTACGTTAGTTGGCGTGCCATCTGCGCCAACCAACACCGAAATAACGGACGTGCCCTGCACGCCAGCTTTCGCTGCATCAGACGGAGTTCTGAAATTTTGCGAAAGGTATTTAAACATAGCTACTTGCCCACCAAAATATTCTGGTTTCGTTTCAACGCTTTTATAGGCATATCTAGACGTATCTACCGGTAGTAAATGCTCCTTCCTTAAGATATAGTGCATCGCGCGTTCCTGTGAACCAAAAACTGGACTGATGCTCAGTTGCTCGGCACGTTCCAGTGAATTTGGTAGAGGCCTTTTTTTTATTTCTGCGTTGGTGTACGCTTTGGCCACTTTTTGCCCCGTATTATCAAAAACCTGTCCGTGCTGAAAGACACCCGCTTTAAAAAGTTCTTCATAAACTTTTCGGCCATCGGCTTGGATAGCAGTCCATTTTCCAACTTTTAGGCTGTCTTTCCATTGGCCTTCTACGTGCAGCGGCAAAGAAACCAACCCAACATTGGTCATTTTTTGGGTAGACCAGCTGCCCGTGCCCTCTTTTACTAGTTGCTGGCCTGCGGTGTCATAAAATTCAATGATTTTAAAGTCTTCACCGTTTAAAAATTGAACGGTTTGTTTGGGTTTTCCATCAGGATAAAAGAATTTCCAGATGCCCGCGGGTTGGTCTTGGAGGAAATACCCTTGGCTTTCTAGCCTTTTGTTGGCATAAAAAACCTGAAAACTTCCGTCTTTCCCCTTTTCTGAATAGGTAACCTGCCGGTAAGGAACGCTCAGCCCGTAATAGTCGGTTACTACTCCTACAAACTTGTTTTGCACGGTATCTAAAGTGGCAACCCTAAAATAAGTTGCTTCTTGCTTTACCGTTACATCCCAGTTTTGGTCGTAGAAAATTGTGATGTTTGCCACGTGCGGCAAGGTTTGCTGAGCGTTGGCTGCCAAAAAATGCAGACCCAGAAAGCAAAAGAGAAAGAAGAAAAATTTCATACTTTGGGGGAAGTAAAGTGTCACCAAACCTACTTAATTTTATTCTGTTTTAGGCCTGTTTTTGGAAAAACAGGCCTAAAACAGTCAGATATTTACCTGATATTAAGAAGCCTTAAACTGCAGCTGAGATGATATTAAAAAAGGATGGAAACCTAACGCCATTTTAATAAAACTCATACTCGTATTTAATGACTTTTTGAATTTTATCACGTGGGCCGCTCATTGTTTTTTTCATTAAAAAACCACTAACGCTGTAGGTATTGCGGTATTTCATTATTATTCTGCCTTTCCCGTCTAAGAATTCTTGCTCAATTTCTTTTCCTTCAAAATCATATTTGTAATTGATAATGGAGACGGTTTGCTGCTTAGTATTAGTGGTAATAATGTGGGCCACTTGCTGCTTATCGTTTAGAAGCACGCGGCGTTCCGTTAGCACGTTGCCTGTCGGCGATGCAATAGAGGCCATGTAGCCGCTCTGGAGGGTATCAAAGGTAATTTTATTTTCATTGGCGTTTATCTCGGGTACTTGCTGACCCGATGGTTTTGCAACTACTTGCCTTTTTTTGATGGTCCGGTCTGGGTTATACTGGATAATTTCTACCAACCTGCCCTCTGCATCATATTCATAACCGGTTAAGCTAGAGAAATAGCCGTTGTAGCCTTCGCGGTAGTGTTCCTTTAGTTTGCCTTGGTCATTATACGCGTACTCTTGGTGAGAACTAGCCACCGTTCTCCCCCACATGCTTTGGTCAATGTGATGGGTAAATTGCTTGATAAGCCTACCCTGTTCATCGTAGTAATATTCGGCTTCCAGTTCAAACGGTCGCATTTTAAAAAGGCCGGGCCTGCTAACCAGCTCTCTGATGGCCTTTACCCCTACTGGCACATCCTCAGGCATTATCTTTTCTTGAGAGGTAAAAACATGGCTGCTTTGCCCCAAACAAACGCAAGAAAAAGCCAAATTCACCCACAAAAGCCACAGTATCTTCATATCTAGTATCTATTCTATTATATATCCATTAATCTAGTTTTTTCAGCCGTTACGTTTGCTAGCTAGAAAATGGTGCTTATTATCTAATTTCAGGAAAAGTTAAGGTATTTTTCTTAGAAATCGAAGGGAAATTGGCCTGCAGCGAACCAAGTGGTCGATATTTAAAATCATAAAAAGGTTTTACGATCCATCGCGAAGCCACACAAAAAAAAACGCCCGACTTTACAGCCGGGCGTTTTCGCCTTGTTTTTCAAAAAACAGCCTAGAAACGCTCGTCGGCGGCAAAGAAGAAATCGCCTTCAATCTGGGCATTTTCATCTGAGTCAGAACCGTGTATGGCGTTGGCTTCTACAGATTTAGCGTATTTTTTCCGGATGGTTCCTTCTTCGGCCTGGGCCGGATTGGTGGCGCCAATCAGCTTACGGAAATCTGCCACAGCGTTGTCTTTCTCCAAAACCATGGCCACAATAGGGCCAGAGCTCATATAAGAAACTAGGTCGGCGTAGAAAGGGCGTTCCTTGTGTACTTCATAGAACTGACCGGCGCGCTCTTCAGAAAGGCGCGTTTTTTTTAGAGCCACCACTTTAAAGCCGGCCTCTTCCATCATGGTAATGATTCCGCCAATGTGGTTGTCCTTTACAGCATCTGGTTTGATCATGGTGAACGTTACTTTTCCAGCCATTTTTGTTATTATTTAAGTAGTAAATTAAAAGTTTATGAGGCAAAATTAACACAGTTTAGGCCAAAAGCCATGATAAACGGCAAAATAAGGCGGTGTTCTGCGCAGCAATTCAAATAATTTGTTTTGTCGGTTATTTCTTCGGAATTTTGCGTCTTGTTCCCGCTTTTTTTTTGGCGGACTGAGAGGATACAATGCAGCAAATTAACGCACTACGGGAGCTTCTGGCAACTCCC
>JBBSSO010000358.1:0-3196 GCA_038241905.1 Cytophagales bacterium
AAGGCGTGTCATCTGTCTGCTCTTCTACCGGAAAATAAACTGAGGCATTAACATTGATGTGCGGAGGTACTTCGGCGGGCTCAGGTGGAGCCGGAATTAATAAGGGTTGCACTGCCGCTGGCTGAGAAGGGATTGTAGCGCTAGTACCAGTAACTTGTTTTAAAAAAGGAAATAAGACAAGTAGTAGTATTCCAAATATATGATTTTTGAACATTTTTGCTTGATTGGTGGAACATAGTGTTAACAATCAAGTCTTTAACGAAGATTAAATATTTAAGTTTTTTTATTAAAATAGTACTATTCTGAAGACAGCGCTGATTTTATAGCATCGGGCGAAGCCCAAGATTTTAATAATTAGAGTAACTGCTGTAATAGTTTTCCTAGAAACGCACTCGAACCACTGACTAAATAGAGCTCCTTTCTGAGCAAACTTTTACAAAGGCAGTTCTTTGTCTAGCGTTTGTACCGCATTTAAAATAGTATCTACTGCTTTCAGATAAAAGGCTTGGTTAATGTTCCGGAACTCGTCGGTTTCTTTGTGGTAATGCGGATGGTCTTCTACCCCAAAATATAAAAAAGGAATCTGCTTAGCATAAAAAGACCCGTGATCCGATTGCTTGGTCCAGTCGTTTTGCCCTTGTTCGGGTCGGTCGTGGCCAAACGACAAGGTAATTCCGGCTGGCACTGAAATGTTGGCAAGCGCATCGCGGAGCCACGGATTATGGAACGTGCCCGCTGCGTAAAGTTCGTTTTTGTTGGATATGCTCACCATGTCTAGGTTCACGTTTAACACCATGTTAGCCAACGGTACGGGCGGATTCGCAACAAAAGCTTTGGAACCGGCCAGCCCTTGTTCTTCCGCATCAAAAGCCACAAATAGTAACGTGTGGGCAGGTTTTTCTTTCTTAAAATGAGCCGCGATGGCCAAAATTGCACCTACCCCCGAAGCATTGTCATCGGCGCCGTTAAAAATTTTACCGTTGTTGGTGCCCACGTGATCATAATGAGCCGTAATGACGATGGTTTTAGCCGAAGTACCCGGAATTACGCCCAACAGATTTACCCCAGTCATGGGTGTCTTACCTCCGCGCAGGGTAAACGTAAACGGATGCTGGTACTGGCCGTCAACCGGCAGCAGGCCGCTCTCTTTAAAACGTTTCAGTATATATGCTTGCGCCTTGGCGTGGCCCAGAGTATTGGGCAATCGGCCGGCCATGGAGTCGGCGGAAAGTATTTCTACATCGCTTAGCGCTTGGTTAAAGACGGTTACCTTTTGGGCACAAGAAGAAAAACCCAGGCAGCAAAAAAGTAACCCAAGCGACCACAGCCGTGGTGAAAAGATAAAGCGGTTCATGACCAAAAGATAAGCCAAAAAACGAACGGTAGTACATCAGGGTTAAGAAACTTTTACAAAAAATTTCAACCGCTTAGGTAGTGGTTAAGATACCTACCTGCTGGCCTTTTTCGTTGAGGAGCAAGCCGTCTGTACTTACAAAAAGCGACTTGAAATACCGGCTTTCCAATACATAAGGGAAGTTGCGGCTGTTGGTTTTCTGCAATTTGCCAATAATCTCCATGCCGCCAGCCGTCTCGCGTACCAACGTTAAGTTAGAAGTAAGGTACATTTTTTCTTGCGGCGCGCCAGATAGTTTCACTTGGCGCAGAATGCGCTGGCCAGACGTTCTGCTCACGGCCGCGGTGTAGGTTGGAGTTACTACCGGTTCCGTTCTTACGCGGTTTACAGTTGGAACGGTTGTGATGGGAGTGCCGGCTTTCACACTGGCTAAAATCTGTCCTTCTGCGTTGCGCCACCCTTTGCTGATGGCGGCTAAACGGGCGCTTTTACCCGGATGCGTGTAGGTTGCTCTTTCATCGGCTAAAACTTTAATGGCGGCCTGAGCCTCGCTTAAGCTAGCGCCCATTTTCCGGAGCACGAAGCCAGAAAATTCATCGGCTTCTAGTTCTTCGGGCTGGTTGCTGCCGTTTTTAGAAAGGGTGTGTCCGTTTAGGTGGTGGCCAATTTCGTGGGCCAAAATACTCACGCCTGCCCAGTCGGTTCTGAGGGTGTTGTTCAGGCCATCCACAAACTGCGCGTTGTAGAGAATGTACCGCTGCCCGTTCATGACCACCGCGGCGGCATTGGGCACGTTAGCTGCTCTTACCTCAAACCGAGGTTTTAAGCCAATCACATCAATAATTTCGGCAATAATATCACGGGCGCCGGTGGCGGATGTGGCAACCGAGCGCGGGGCAGACTCCATCCTGGCCTCGGCCATAGCAGAAGAAACCGTAGTAGCACCACTCAGAAACAGGGCGGCGAGGGCTGAAAACAGGAATTTTTTCATATGCTTTTCCTTTTAGCTAACAGAAAGAGGAGCCAATTAAAAACGTCGTGCTCGGTGGCGTATTGTAAGCGCTTGTTCCATTTTGCCAAACTAGAACCTTTTGGTTGCAAATTAAGAAGTCCGTCATACGCCATCGGCTAACCGCATAAAGCAAGTTTGCTGCCAATTATGGAAAAACAAGCCGTAAACTGACTTTATAAAGCGCTCGTGCTATATTTCATTCTGGTTATGCTGGCTACGCCGATGTAAAAGAGAAAGCCTCCGGAACAATTTCCGGAGGCTTTCTCTGCTTAAAGTTTAAATAAGCTCTTAGTAATTATTCTCGTTGTTGGCGTCTCCGTCGTTGGTATCGCGCTCATCAAGGGAGTTGCCAGATGAGGTTTGCTCGGTGCCGGTAAAGTTTTCGTCCTGCTTGGTGGCATCATTTCCGGTCACGGTCTTTCTATATGTATCGTTGTCGCTGGTGTTTTTAAGTCCGCGTTCGGATTCAAGGCCTGGGTTCATTACAGTTTTGGAGAGAGGAGTTTTGTCAGTCATTATAGTAGGGATAAAATTTTAAGAAAAAGTAAGCCTAGTATAAGCTTACTTTTTCTTGTACTGACCGCCGCTGGATAGGGTTGCTTTTTACTTCCTCCAAACCCAAAATCGCTACGCTACTTTCTGTTCTAAATCGTCTAAAATAGCCAGTAGTTTATCAGCGTTAGCGTCAATTTGCTCCAGCCCCGCCAAAGCCTGATCTTTCTGGCCGGCCTGATGCAGGTTCCACAACCGTCGGGCAATACTGTGCATTTCTTGGTGAACCTGGTCCAATTCCTTAACCTGAGGCCATTGGCCCAGGTTTGGCACAGCTA
>JBBSSO010000359.1:0-3182 GCA_038241905.1 Cytophagales bacterium
CAAAAAATGCAATTGAATCTTTTTGGCTCTGAGGGAGGGGGTATTTTTGCAAACTCAGTTTAAAAAACAGAAAACCAGCCCTGAGGTTAGGGAAACCAAGCTAAGACTCGCTTTATAAGCAAAAAAATGATCTTACCGGACGCCAGTAGTTAAGAGCTTGTTTAAGTTTTGATTTTGCCGGCGAAAACAGGAAGCGAAAGGTTCTGACGAAGGGTTTTTCTCTCACCATAGCAGCGCTATGGTGAGAGAAAAAGGCGAAGACAGGTTCTTTTGATGCCTGTTTGTAGCGCAAAAGACAAATTTAAACATGCTCTAAGCCGTGGCGCGTTCAATCTCCCGCAAATTGTCCATTTTCTTGTTCCGAAGAAAACCATTGATATCTTCAAAATGCTCTTTAATCCGCTGGTTTCCAAACTCGTAGACTTTAGTAGCCAGACCATCCAAGAAATCACGATCATGAGACACCAGAATAAGTGTACCGTCAAATGCCTTCAGCGCGTCTTTTAAGATGTCTTTGGTTTTAATATCCAAGTGATTTGTGGGCTCATCAAGAATGAGCAGATTAACGGGTTGTAGCAATAGCTTAATCATGGCTAATCGGGTTTTCTCGCCGCCAGACAGCATTTTAACTTTTTTCTCGATGGTATCGCCCGAGAACATAAACGCGCCCAGCATGTCTTTGATGCGGGTGCGCACATCGCCGACGGCAATTTGGTCCACGGTTTGGAAAACAGTTAATCCCTCGTCAAGCAGAGAAGCTTGGTTCTGCGCGAAGTAACCAATCAAGCAATTATGGCCCAGTTGCAAGGTGCCATCGTAGTCAATCTGGCCCATAATGGCTTTCACGAGGGTAGATTTTCCTTGTCCGTTTTTGCCTACAAACGCAATTTTCTGACCGCGCTCTAGCGTTAAAGTCGCGTCTTTAAAGACGATGTGGTCGCCGTACGTCTTGCCGAGATTCTCCGCAATAACCGGATAATTACCCGAGCGCGGCGCTGGCGGAAATTTGATATTCAGCGCCGAGGTGTCTACTTCATCCACCTCCACAATCACCATCTTTTCCAGCATCTTCACCCTAGACTGCACTTGCAAAGTCTTAGAATACGTACCTTTAAACCGATCTATAAAACCCTGAATATCAGCCATTTCTTTTTGCTGGTCGTCAAACTGGCGCTGTTGCTGCTCGCGGCGTTCTTTGCGGAGTTGCAGGTATTGGGTGTAGTTTACCTTGTAGTCGTAAATGCGGCCCATGGTAACCTCAATGGTGCGGTTGGTGATGTTGTCCACAAAGGTCTTGTCATGCGATATCACGATCACGGCCTTGGCGTTGTTCACCAGAAACTCCTCTAGCCACTGAATAGACTCAATGTCCATGTGGTTGGTGGGCTCATCTAGCAGAATTAAATCGGGTTTTTGCAGTAGAATTTTAGCCAATTCCAGCCGCATGCGCCAGCCTCCGCTAAATTGGTTGGTGGGCCGGGTAAAATCTGAGCGCACAAAACCCAGACCCAGCAAGGTCTTTTCTACTTCGGCGTCAAAATTGATTTCCTCAATAGAATAGTATTTTTCGCTCAGCTCAGAAACGTCTTCAATCAGCTTCATATAGGCATCAGACTCATAATCCGTGCGAGTTTCCAGCTGAATGTTCAAGGCATCCATTTCAGATTTAATAGCCAGCACCTGCGCGAAGGCTTTTGAGGCTTCCTCAAAAACGGTGCTGTCATCTTGGGTGAGCAAATGCTGGGGCAAATACGCAATTACGGCTTCTTTAGGCGCTGATACTTTGCCCCGCGTAGGTTTGTAAGCGCCCGCAATGACCTTGAGCAAAGTAGATTTTCCCGCACCGTTTTTGCCCATGAGGGCGATGCGGTCATTCTCGTTAATGTTAAAGGAAATGTTGCTAAATAGTGCTGCGCCGCTGAACTCTACCGTTACTCCGTCTACTGAAATCATGCTCTCAAATTAAAAAACAAAGGTAAGAAGAAGACTGCATTTTTTGAGTAATTGCTTTTGAGAGAATGGTTGCTTTATCAATGGTTATTAAAGATTGCATTCCGTCCAAATTCTGTTTTCAGCCTGTTTTTCAAAAAACAGGCCGAAAACAGAAAATCCCCAGATTATTCCGAATGGAAAAGTTCTGGGGATTTCTAATTGCGATGGGTTTAAACCCACCGCAATGGAGCAAATAAATTTATCAAGAATCTTCCAACCTTTAAAGGTTACTTCTTTTTACTCGGCACCGGGAATCCTCGGTCGCGCATGAGGGCGTCAATTTTGGCATCGCGGCCGCGGAACTGGCGGTACGCCTCTGCTGGGTCTACCGAGTTGCGGGGGGCAAACAGGTATTTCACCAGGCGGGCAGCCACTTCTTTGTCATAGAATCCGCCGGGGGCTTCTTCAAAAGCTTCGGCGGCATCAGCTGTTAATACATCAGCCCAAAGGTAGCCGTAGTAGCCGGTGGCGTACCCTTCGCCAGAAAATACGTGGCTAAAATGCGGCGAACGGTGACGCATTACAATTTCTTTGGGCATGTTCAGGGCGGCCAGCGTTTCGCGCTCAAACTTGTCGGGGTCCATGCCTTTGGGGTCTGTGGTGTGGAATTTCATATCCATCAACGCCGAAGCCAGAAATTCAGTTGTGCCAAAACCTTGGTTAAAGGTTGCGGCTTTTTTGATTTTAGCCACCAGCGCGGCGGGCATGGGTTTACCGGTTTTATGGTGCTTCAGAAACTGGTTAATTACGCGGTCAGTAGACAACCAACGCTCCAGTAACTGGCTCTGAAACTCGGTATAATCGCGCACGCCGCCGTTAAGGGTTGGGTATTTTACGTTTGAGGACAGAAAGTGCAGCGCGTGGCCAAACTCATGGAAAAACGTGGTGGCATCGTCCCAAGAAACCAGCACGGGCTCGCCGGCTGCGGGCTTTATGAAGTTAGAATTGTTAGAAGCTAGCACCGTTTCTGTGCCGTTAAACGTGGTGTGACTCCGGTACGAAGTGGCCCAAGCGCCCGACCGTTTGCCCGGCCGAGCAAAAGGGTCTAAGTACCAAAGCCCCACGTGGGCGCCGGTGGTTTTATCGGTTACTTCCCAAACGTTTACATCCGGATGAAAAACGGGGACAGAACCCGCTGGCACGGGCGTAAAGTTGTAGTTAAAAAGCTCGCCGGCGGTGTAGAAAATAGC
>JBBSSO010000360.1:0-3178 GCA_038241905.1 Cytophagales bacterium
ACCTAGAAAGCATTGCCACGGGTCCATCGGCCGCGAGGCCAGTTGTATTTAAAATAAAAAGGGGCTAATACAGTTGTACTGTTGTCTCGTTATAGCATTTGCATTGAAACTGAACCGCTTCTTTCTCTTCTTTCTTTTGATGGCCGTGGTAGCTGGCTGCGCGCCAGAGAAACCGTTTGGCCGGTTTTACGGTAACCTAAACGCCCGCTTTAACGGCTACTTTTTGGCGCGCCAGAAAATGGCGGAGCTAGAAGCCAAAATAGATGCTACCCACATAAACGACTACAACAGCATTCTAAACATTCTGCCGCCGCTAGATACTACCGCGCTCAAAAGTCTGCAACCAGATCTGGAGGAGATTATTAAGCGCGCGTCTTTCCCTATTGCGCGGCACCCAAAATCAAAGTGGGTAGATGATTGCTACGTGCTTATTGGCAAAGCGCGTTATTACCAAGGGCAAGCGGTGGAGGCCATTAAGACTTTCCGGTACGTGCAAGCCACCAGCAATGACCGCCACGCTCGCCACGAGGCCCTGGTTTGGCTCATGCGCACCTACTTGCAGCAGAAAGATTACCAGGCCGCGATGTCAGTTTCAGAGCTTTTCCGGAAAGAGCGCATGAACGAAGACAACGGCCGCGAATTGCTGTTAACCCGCGCCGCTCTGGCTCATACTCAAAATGATTTCCCGGGCATGATTCAGAACCTAGAACAAGCCCTGCCTTTTACCAAAAAGAAGGACCAAGAAGCCCATATCCGGTTTATTTTGGGGCAAGTCTATCAGGCTACCGGCCAAGAAGCCAAGTCTTACGAGCAATTTGCCCTCGTCCTGAAAAAAAATCCGCCCTATGAACTGGGCTTTTACGCCAATTTAGGTCTGGCCCAAGTAACCGAACTGAATGACGCCACCGACAAAGAAGAGGTGGAGAAATTCTTGTATAATTTAGCCAAGGATGGTAAAAACTTGGAGTACCTAGACAAAATTTATTATGACCTGGCTAAGCTACAAGTCAGGCAAAACTTGTACCCCGACGCGTTATCTTTTCTGCAAAAATCTACCGCGGCCTCTACCACCAACCGCCACCAAAAAGCCTATTCATACCTGCTAGCCGCCCAGATTTATTATGAGCATTTGCAGCAGTACAAACTGGCCCAGTCTTATTATGACAGCACCTTGCAGCTACTGCCGCCTACGGCGCTAGATTATGAGCAATTAGACGACCGTCGCACCGTTCTCACCGCTTTTGTGGAGCAATTAGACATAATCCGGACTGAAGACAGTTTGCAGGTATTGGCTACTTTATCGCCAGCTGAAAGGACGCAGCGCGTAAACGCCCAACTTGCCCAAGAACAAGAAGCCGAAGCCGCCTTGGCGCTTGCCCAAGCGCAGACTTTAACGCGGAACAATGCCGTTTCTCCTCTCGGCGGGCCGCCTGCGGGCCCCGGCCGCAGTTGGTATTTTGATAACCCCGTAGCCATGGCCAGCGCCCGCAATGATTTTTTACGCACGTGGGGCGATAGACCTTTGCAAGACAACTGGCGCCGCCGGGCGGCGCTGTCCGGCACTGGCGCGGTGTTGGCGGGCCCAGTGGTACGCACGGAAATTGACAGCGTGGCAATACTAGCGGCGCAAAACCAAAAGCGCGAGGCATATTTGGCCGCTATTCCTAGCTCGCCGAGCCAAATAAAAGCCTCGTTAAACCGGCTAGAAGAAGCTTTGTTTACCTTGGGCAATATTTACCAACAACGCCTTCATGAACCCAAAGAGGCCGTTGCAACGTTCCAGCGCCTGCTGCAACGGTTCCCGGAAACTAGCCACGCGCCAGAAGTGTATTACAGTTTGTACGTCCTGGCGCAGAGCCAACAGCAAGCAAACGAAGCGGCTACCTACGCGGCCATCTTAAAAGATAAATTCCCGAACTCAAAGTACAGCCGCCTGCTAGACCAACCAGATTTCTTGCGGACGTATTCTGCAGAAACAGCCGCGGCCCACGCCTTGTATGGAGCCGCTTATGTCTTGTATGAGGATGAAAAATATCCTTCCGCCGATTCTGTTTTAAGCCTACTTTCGGAAAAATACCCCGGAAACGACCTCCCCGATCAAGTTTCATTTTTGAGAGCTTTGTTGGTGGGTCGTACCCAACCGCCCGACCTGTTTAAACAAGCCTTACAGACTTTTCTCCAGACCTATCCAGAAAGCGATTTAAGACCTAAGGCCGAGCAATACTTGGCCGTGCACCAGCGGTTTGAAAGCGGCGAATTAGCAATGGCCCCCGTAGATTCTGCCGCCTTAGAAGAGCCCATTATGTCTTTGCCAACCTATATTCTGGACCTAGATTCTGCTCACGCATTTGTGGTAGTGCACCCGGCTTCTGACTCATTGGCTTTGAAAAATTTAGGCGATGCTTTTGCCCAATACAACACCCGTTTCTTTGCCAAAAGAGGGTTGCTAACCACCGTGGTTGCGCTAAATGACAGCACTGCTTTGGTAGCCGTTTCTAATTTCACCGATGCCAAAGCCGCCCAACAATATTCTAAGCTGCAAACCACCCGCAGCGCGCCCATGGCTGCGCTAAAAGGTCCGAAATTTGTTATCTTTGCCATCTCTGAGTATAACCTAAAGTTGCTGCTGCACCTGAAAGACCTGCCTCAGTACCTGGCCTTCTTTGAAAAAAATTACAAATAACATGTCATCAACGCCTGACAAATCGTTCCGGAAAGTTATTTCGGCACTTTGGCTTTTCTTTGCCGGAGGGTTTCTGTTTTTCTTGCTGTATATTTTTGCGGTGAGCATTAACTTCCTTAACCTTTTTGGCGACCTGCCCGACCTGAAAGCCCTGGAAAATCCCAAGAGCGAACTGGCCTCAGAAGTGTACTCGCAAGACGGCGTTATGATGGGCAAGTACTTCCGCGAGAACCGCAGCCCCGTTACCTATGATGATCTCCCGCAATCGCTGGTGGACGCCCTCATCGCGACGGAAGATATTCGGTTTCATGACCACGCTGGCATAGATTTTAAAGGCACTTTAGCCGTGCCGTACTACCAGTTAACTGGCAAACAAGACCGTGGCTCCAGTACACTCACCCAGCAATTGGCCCGCAACCTCTTCCGGACCCGCGACGATTTAAACGATGGCTTGCTGAGCGATGTGCGCGGCATTAGAATGGTTATTATCAAAAC
>JBBSSO010000361.1:0-3173 GCA_038241905.1 Cytophagales bacterium
AACCAAGTCCAAATCTCCGAAACGCTGGAGCGCTACATTATAGAGTTGGTCTTCGCTACCCGCCACCCCGCCGATTATGATTTAACAGATTACGCCCAATACTTGCAATACGGCGTGTCGCCCCGGGCTAGCATCGCCTTAAATCTAGCCGCCAAAGCGGTGGCTTATTTTGATGAGCGCGACTACGTGCTACCCGAAGATATTAAGGAAATTGCCTCTGATGTGCTAAGCCACCGCGTAATTCTTAATTACGAAGCCGAGGCCGACAACGTGCAAACCAAAGATTTCGTGGAAGCCATCCTCCGGAAAGTCCCCATCAGTTAAATTTTAAACAACCCAACATTCTAATTACTGCGAAATCAAAAACGGCTCCGCTTGAGTCAGGACGCTGTTTTAGGCCTATTTTTCTAAAATCAGGCCTAAAACAGCGCAGCATCTCTTGATTAATGAGCGAAATCATGTATTAGAATTCTTTTGTGTTGTACCTTTGCGCAAAAGGTAAAAACAACGTGCTGAAAGAGGTTATCTATCTGATGCAAAAGGATTTCGTGCTGGAATGGCGACAGAAGTATGCGTTTAACGGCATGCTGCTGTACGTGGGCAGTACGGTTTTTATTTGCTACCTCAGTTTCAGTTTGCGGTTTGGGGCTTTGGAAGTGCCGGTGTGGAATGCCCTTTATTGGATCATTCTGTTGTTTACGGCCGTCAACGCCATCGCGAAGGGTTTTGCGCAGGAGAGCAGGGGCCGCTTGCTCTATTATTATAGCATGGTAAGTCCGCAGGGCGTAATTGTGGCCAAAATGATGTACAACGCCGCGCTTATGTTGGTGCTGGCGCTGTTGTGTTTTGGGTTTTACGCGGTGGTCATCGGCAATCCGGTGCAAGATGTGGGCATGTTTCTGTTGACTATTGCGCTTGGGGCAGTGGGGTTTGCTACGTCTCTCACCATGATATCGGGCATTGCGGCCAAGGCGGCTAATACCGGAACGCTCATGGCGGTGCTTAGTTTTCCGGTAATGGTGCCCATGTTACTGATGCTGATGAAAATGTCTAAAAACGCCATTGACGGCCTAGACCCATCGGTAAGTATGGACGAAGCTCTGACGCTGCTAGCCATTAACCTGATTGTAATTACGGTGTCTTATATTCTGTACCCGTACTTGTGGCGAAGTTGATAAAGTAGATTTGTAAGTGCCCAACTCCACGCCCCGTTGTCATCCTGAAAGGACCTTGTGGGCGAGCTGAAAAAGCGGTTTTAAAATGGATGGAAAGGAAGCAGATAGCTTGAGTTCGTAAATCATGAAGATGAAAAAGCAGCGGATTTATATAGACACTTCAGTTTTTGGAGGATACTTTGATTTGGAATTTGAAGAGTTCACGAAACCATTCTTTGACCGAATTAAGCGCGGTGAATTTATTATCTTATTTTCTTCGGTTACCGAAGAAGAACTTAAGCTGGCCCCTGAGAACGTTAAAAAGCTAGTAAAGGAATTAAGTGCCGACCAAACTGAGTTTATAGAAATAAATGACGAGTCAGTGGAATTAGCCACGGAATATATTGCCGCAAAAGTTGTTGGTAAGACAAGTTTTGCGGATTGTTTACATATTGCGTTAGCCACAATAAGCAGAGCTGACTTGTTAATTAGTTGGAATTTTAAGCACATCGTAAACATAGAGCGAATACGTGGCTATAATTCCATCAACATAAAAAACGGGTATAAACAACTGGAAATTCGTTCACCAAGAGAATTGATAGATTATGGAAACGAAGACTAAAAAAGAATTTGACGCTGTCCAATACATGCGTGAACAGCGAAAGTCGTTAAGTGAGAAGTTATCGAAAATGTCTAAATCTGAGATTGTTGATTTCTTTAGGAAGAAACAACTTCAATCCAGGATAAAACCCAGCGCATAATTGCCCTTGTAGGCGAGCTGGAAAAGCGATTGAAAAGAAGAATTGAGTCTTACTAAGACATCAGAATAAAGAGAAAAGAGAATGAAGAAACATTGGTGGAAAGGGCTGACGGTGGTGCTTGTGCTGTACACCGTAGTGGTGGGCATGCTGCAAGACGTGCCTCGGTTAGCCATCTTAAACGAGACCATTCGGAACCTGTATTTTCACGTGCCGATGTGGTTTGGCATGATCCTGATTTTGCTAGGATCCATGGTCTACTCTATTAAATACCTGCGCAACCCGCTAGCCAAAAACGATATTATAGCCGTGCAAGCCGCTAACGTGGGCATTCTGTTTGGCGTGCTGGGCATTCTAACCGGCATGGAATGGGCTAAATTTACCTGGGGCGAATACTGGAGCAATGACCCCAAGCAGAATGCCGCCGCCATTGGCCTGCTAATTTACTTTGCTTATCTGGTGCTGCGGGGCTCATTTCAAGACCACCAACAACGGGCACGTATCGGGGCCATTTACAATATTTTTGCGTTTGCCGCCCTTATTCCGCTGCTGTTTATCTTACCCCGCATGACAGATTCCTTGCACCCCGGCAACGGCGGCAATCCGGGTTTCAACGCCTATGATTTAGATGCCCGGCTGCGGGCCGTCTTTTACCCGGCCGTTCTGGGCTGGACCCTGCTGGGCGTGTGGATGGTTCACCTGCGCGCTCGTCTAGAAATTTTAAAGCAACACATCTATGAAAATGCATAAATTCTTGTTGATGCTGCTCCTGCTGTGGGCAGTAGGAACTTCGGCGCCAGTTTTGGCGCAAGCCGCAGAAACTTCTTCGGCTGCTATTTCTGAAGTCGGCATGGCCGATGTGATGCGCCAGGACGGGAAAATCTACATTGTGGTAGCTGTGCTGGCCACTGTTATGCTAGGTATTCTGCTGTACCTCATTAATCTTGATAAAAAAATTGGCCGCTTAGAGAAAGAGCTGAGGCAATAAATCTGTTTTAGGCCTGTTTTTCTAAAAACAAGCCTAAGAGCAAGTTTAAATTTGTCTTTTGCGCTACAAACAGGCATCAAAAGAACCTGACTTCGCCTTTTTCTATCACCATAGCGCTGCTATGTTGCTCAAAAAACGCTTCGTCAGAACCTTTTGCTTCCTGTTTTCTCATGCAAAATCAATAGTTAAAGAAGCTCTAAAACAGATTTCCAGAATGACCTTTAAGACAAGTATTTTCTACGGATTTAATTTTAATAGTGCGTTGTTAACCGT
>JBBSSO010000362.1:0-3159 GCA_038241905.1 Cytophagales bacterium
AGGCCACCAGATTAATGGTTTGGACCAAGCTGCTTCTGAAAACGCTCTCATCTTCCAGGCTGGCACTAAATTAACCCAAAGCGGCCAAACCGTTTCCGATGGCGGCCGTGTTATTGCCGTTACCGGATTGGGGAAAGACATGGAAGAGGCCTTGGCGCACGCCAACGCCGCAGCTGAGCAAATTACCTGGCAAGGGCGTAATTTCCGGAAAGACATTGGCTTTGATTTAAAGCGCTACTTAACGCCTACTTTGTAGCAAAATGCATTGGGCTGTTTCCGGCCTAATTTTCTAAAATCAGCCTAAAAATGACAAAGGCCAGCTACTCCGCTGGCCTTTGTCATTTTTAAGTGAACAGCCATGCTCGAACTTTGCGGCAGAAATCCGTAGTAACAGGGATTGTGCTAGCTCTATTAACTCACTTATTATGCAACCAGACTATATTTCCGCCGAAGAGGCAGCCAAATTAATAAAATCAGGTGACCGCGTTTTTGTGCACGGGGCCGCCATGACGCCCCAGCATTTAATCAACGCCGTCGCGGAGCGTGGCCCAGAACTGCGCGATGTGGAATTTATTCACATGCACACCGAAGGCCCCGCGCCATACACCAATCCAGAGCATGCGGGCAGCTTTAAAACCAACGCTTGCTTTGTGGGCGGCAACATTAGGAAGGCGCTGCAAGAAGGCTCGGCAGATTATATTCCCATCTTTCTGAGCGAGATTTCTCTATTGTTCCGCCGGAATATTTTGCCTTTGGATGTTGCTTTGTTGAAAGTATCACCGCCAGATGCGCACGGATTTTGCACGCTTGGCGCATCAGTAGACGTGGCTTTGTCAGCGGTAGAAACCGCTAAAATTCTTATTGCCGAAGTAAATCCGCAAGTGCCTCGTTCGCACGGCGATGGCATTGTGCACATTAGTAAATTTCACGCCAAAGTGTGGGTAGACGAGCCTTTGCCTTCGCACACCAACAAATCATGCGGCGAGGTAGAAACGCAAATTGGCAAATTGGTTGCGTCGCTGGTGGAAGATGGTGCGACTCTGCAAATGGGCATTGGCGGCATTCCAGACGCCGTTCTGGCCGAATTGGGTAACCACAAAGACCTGGGTATTCATACCGAAATGTTCTCTGACGGCATTATTCCGCTGGTAGAAAAAGGCATTATTACCGGCGCGAAGAAAAAGATTTTGCACAATAAAATAGTCTCCTGCTTTGTAAACGGCACGCAGAAAGTGTTTGATTTTCTGCATGATAATCCGGCCGTGGTGCTTAAAGAAACCGTGTACACCAATGATACCGCCATTATTCGGCAGAACCCGCGGGTAACGGCCATCAACAGCGCTATTGAAGTGGATTTAACCGGCCAGGTTTGTGCAGACAGCATCGGGATGTACCAATATTCCGGCGTGGGCGGGCAAATGGATTTTATGCGCGGCGCAGCCCTTTCTGAAGGCGGCAAGCCGATTATTGCCCTGCCCAGCATCACTAGCAGAGGCGAGTCTAAAATAGTGGCCATGCTCAAACCCGGCGCCAGCGTAACCACTACCCGTGCCCACGTGCATTACATTGTCACCGAATTTGGCATCGCTGATTTATACGGCAAAAACTTGCGCCAACGGGCTAGCGCCTTAATTAAAATCGCGCATCCATCGCACCAAGAAGAACTAGAGCGCCTGGCTTTTGAGCGGTTTAAAGTTTTGTAATTGTTGATGCCTTTTAAACGTAACGTGCAAATCTGTTTTAGGCCTGTTTTTTGAAAAACAGGCCTAAAACAGCATCGCCTGGCTTAATAAAAAGCCAGGCGATGCTGTTTTAAAGAAAGGTAGAGAAATTTAGCAGTGCTCCGCGAAGGCGCCTTGCAAGTTGTCTACAATGAGGGTAAGATCGTTGCCTTCAATGTGGTGGCGTTCAATCATGTGCACCAACTCGCCGTCTTTAAACAAAGCAATAGAAGGTGACGAAGGAGGATAAGGAAGCATAAATTCGCGAACCTTGGCCACAGCATCGGCTTCCATGCCTGCAAAAACGGTTACCATTTTGGTTGGTTTTTGGTCAGAGCTGGCCACTGCCATTTTAAGAGCGGGGCGGGCTTTAGCGGCCGCGCAACCACAAACCGAGTTTACCGCTACCAGCACGGTGCCTTCTTTTTGGTTTAAAACGGCTTCTACTTCAGCAGGCGTCATTAATTGTTCAAAGCCAGCGGAGGTTAGTTCTTCCCTAATCGGGGCTACCATATATTCGGGGTACATTGCCATGTTTATCAGCGGTTTAAATTTCGATGAATTCAGTTTCTGACGTGAAATTACGAAATTGACGCCATAATACCTTGTAAACTGGGCTGGTTTCAGAAAGGATACTCTTTCTCTGCCCTGATAGCACCCGCGCGCGTTTAGAACGGAAATGTTGGGACTTACATTAGGCCGCTGCCCAAAGATTTTGTACCTTTGCCGGGCAAGAAAAGGGAGGGTAACCTCTCTGGCGGAAGGCGAACGGACAAGAATCTTGTTAATTTTAACGGATGGTTCTTGGAAATTATTTCCCAAACGCGTAGTTTTGCGAACTCATTTAGAATCAGAGTCAAAAGCATTTATATATTTCACTGTACACCATGGCTAACCATAAGTCAGCATTAAAGAGAATCAGATCTAACAACGCGAAACGCTTGCTGAATCGCTACCAGGCGAAAACCACTCGTACCTTTGTAAAGCGTTTGAAAAACACCACCGACCAAGCCGAAGCGCAGGAGCTGTTCAAAACGGTATCTGGTATGCTAGATAAGTTGGCCAAGAAGAACGTGATTCACAAAAACAAAGCCGCCAACAACAAGTCTAAATTAGCTAAATACGTGAACACGTTAGCTACTGCTTAAGTAACGGTTTTATCCTTTCAGGATTCCTTATAAAAAAAGCCTTGCCCTGTGCAAGGCTTTTTGTGTTGTAGTTAGAGCATGTTTAAATTTGTCTTTTGCGCTGCAAACAGGCATCAAAAGAACCTGTCTTCGCCTTTTTCTCTCACCATAGCGCTGCTATGTTGCGGTAATGGTACACCCCGAATGCTTTCGGGGAAACGCTTCGTCAGAACCTTTCGCTTCCTGTTTTCGCCGGCAAAATCAAAACTTAAACAAGCTCTTAAGCGAACATTCGTAGCAACTTTGCGACC
>JBBSSO010000363.1:0-3148 GCA_038241905.1 Cytophagales bacterium
AATTAGATGAAGGAACGTTGCGCGAGCGTCTGGTAGAAATTATGCAGCGTGTTGGTGCGCTAGGTCCGTCTGACATAGGCAAGGTAATGGGTGTCGCCTCTAGAGAATTAGCCGGCCAAGCCGATGGTAAAGCCATTTCTATTGCCGTGAGTGCCTTGTTGAATAACCCTAACGCCTAAATTCCCGATTGAGCGTATGTGATCTGCTTCTGCTTGCGCCCAGTGTCTATGGCGCCTTCCGTGGTTTTTTCACCGGGTTTATTCTGGAGGTTTCCTCGTTAGCGGTGATGGTGGTTTTAGCCGTGTTTGGTTTAAAGCTGGTCGGTTTTTTTACGCCTTGGGTGCATGAAACGGTAGGCGAAAGCGCTTGGTACGTTTCTTTTCTGCCTTACCTGCTGGTCTTTGTGGGCATTGGTTTTGCCGTGCGGGCCTTGGGTTTTTTGGTAAAGAAAATGGTGCATTTAACGCCCTTGGGTCTGTTAGAAAGTCTGGCTGGTGCGGCATTTGGGGCGGCCAAATGGGTTTTTGTTATTTCCTTGCTGGTGTACTTTGCCCAAATGTCTGGCCTAGATAATTCTATGCAAACCGTGCGCGACTCAGAGGTTTATCCGTTTTTTGTGGAGTTGGCGCCCAGCGCGTGGGCTTTTGTGCAATGGATTATTCCTTTCGGTAAAGAAGCGTTAGATTCCTTCGCCTCCGGCGATTAAATTTTTGCTGTTTTAGGCCTGTTTTCAGAAAAACAGGCCTAAAACAGCACTTTGTATCTTTATTTTATTCTGCGCGTTTTTTCTGTGCTGCTGCTGTTAGACAACTTTGACTCTTTTACTTACAACCTGTTTGACTATTTCAGGCAGTTGGGCGCGGCTGTAGAAGTGCGGCGCAACCACGTGTCTTTAGCAGAAATACAGGCCCTGCCCTTGCGGGGAATTGTGCTCTCGCCGGGCCCCGGCACGCCTGAAAACGCTGGCGTCATGCCCTCGGTTATTCAACATTATCATGATAAATTGCCCATGTTGGGTATTTGTTTGGGGCATCAGGCGCTGGGGCAATTCTTCGGGGCTCAGGTTAGCAAAGCTTTAAAGCCCATGCACGGCAAAATATCTGAAATTACCTGTGCCAAAGACCCTATTTTTGCGGGCCTGCCCTCTAAAATAAACGTGGTGCGGTACCATTCTCTGGTGGTAAATGACTGCCCGGCTGCGCTGGTGCCGTTGGCGCAAACTGCTGCGGGTGAACTCATGGCTTTCCGGCACGAGCAATGGCCTCTGTACGCGTTGCAATTTCATCCGGAGGCTGCTTTGACCGAGCACGGGTTGGCAATGCTCAAAAATTGGCTGGAGATTAGTAATATTGCATCGCCATAAGGTTTCTACTTATATATTACACACGTTATTTTCTCACATGGACCTGGAAATAAAGAAGGAAGGCGGGTTTGAATTCATTGATGAAGGCGAGGGAGAAGTGCTGCTGCTGCTGCATGGGTTGTTTGGCGCGCTCAGCAACTGGCAGGGCGTGGTGTCTTATTTTCAGCAAAAGAACCGGGTAGTCATTCCGCTTATGCCCCTTTATGAAATGCCGTTGCCTCAGGCCACCGTGCCAGGATTAGCCGCTTTTATTGAGGATTTTGTGGCGTTTAAAAACTTATCTGACCTGAGCCTGTTAGGGAATTCACTGGGTGGTCATGTGGCTCTAGAATATATGCTCAAAAATCAGGCAAAAGTAAAGCGCTTGGTTTTAACAGGCAGTTCTGGCTTGTTTGAGGATTCTATGGGCGGTTCTTTTCCCAAACGGGGGAGCTACGCGTTTGTGAAGGAACGGGTAGAATATACCTTTTATGACCCAGCGGTGGCTACCAAAGAACTGGTAGACGAGGTGTTTGACATTACCAACAGCAACACCAAAGTACTCCGGATTATTTCCATCGCTAAATCTGCGCAGCGAAATAACTTGGGCAAGGAGTTAAGCATAATTGAAGTGCCCACTCTGTTGATTTGGGGCCTGAATGACACCATAACGCCGCCGTTGGTGGCTCATGAGTTTAATCGGCTTATCCAAAATTCGGAATTGCAGTTCATTGACAAGTGCTGCCACGCCCCCATGATGGAACATCCCAACACGTTTAACAGTATCTTAGAAGAATTCCTTTTAAAGACTCCGCCCGTATGATTGCCGAAGAACTGATAAACCAAATGGTACCTCCCCTCAAACTCTCTGACTCCGGTGAGAAAGCGGTGCGGTGGATGGAAGAGTTTCGGTTAAACCAGTTGCCCGTGGTCAAAAACCGCAAATTCCTAGGTTTGGTCACCGAAGAGAATGTGCTGGAGGCCAAGGAAAAGGATTTGAATCTGTCCATGATTCCGTTCGATTTTGAGCACGTGCACGTGCAAAACAGCCAGCATTTCTACAATGTAATGGAGTTGGCCATCAAGAACAAGGTACAAGTGGTGCCCGTGCTAGATGAGATGCACGAATATTTGGGAGTAATTACCGTTAATGACGCCATTGCAGCTTTTGGTCAAATGTCTGCCATGCAGGGCGAGGGTGGTATTCTGGTTTTAAGCATGGCTGAGCGCGATTACTCTTTAAGCGAGATTAGCCGTTTGGTAGAGTCAAACAATGCTAAAATTCTGAGCGCCTACGTTTCTCCGGATGAAGCTGATATTTTCAAAATAAAGCTCACGCTCAAGTTTAACACCATGGAACTCACCCGCATTGTGGCCACGCTTGAGCGGTTCAACTATAAAATTACAGCCCAGTTTATGGATTCTCCAGATGATCAGCAAGACCAAGACCGGCTAGACATGTTGCTTCATTACTTGAGTGTCTAAAAATAAGCTCCGCAGCTCTTTTACAAGTTGTTTTAGGCCTGTTTTTTCAAAAACAGGCCTAAAACAACTTGTAATAATTTTTTTCTCAATCTATTTCTGAGACATCAGAATTTTCTCTTTTTTAAGACGGACATCTGCCATGAAAATTGCCCTTGTTGGTAAGCCCATAAAAGAAGAAGTAGTGCCGTTTGTGCAACAGCTTTTTGATATTTTATTGGGTCAAGGCATTGAGGTTACCATTACCCAAGATTTTGCGGAAAATCTGTCCCCTTTTCTTACGCTCCCCGCGCAAGTAGAAATATTCACCCGCGACAGCAGCCT
>JBBSSO010000364.1:0-3147 GCA_038241905.1 Cytophagales bacterium
ATGCAAGTTTAACCCGAGGCGATTATTCGTTAAAGAGATAGGGTGGGAGGAGGTTAAAAGTCGGTATCTAGGCCCAAACGGGATTTTAAGTCGTGGAGAACGGGGTAGCGCTCGGCCAGAAAATTGTATTTGTCTTGCGAGGTATACAGGTTGCGGCCGCTTTCTTGTTTCACTACGTCTATGTGCACCTGCAGGCGGTTGTGGCCCGTGCCTTGGCGCAGGTACGCCATAAAATCCGGCTTAAAATAGTTGAATTCGGCCACTTGCACGTCGTTTTCTACTTGCAGGTGAATCTCGGCTTTCTCGGCGTCAAAAAACCATTCCCGGTTAAGAATAGTGTATTCCAGCGTTCGGTCCGTGTTTTTAATGCCGTCAACGTACAGTTGCCAGAGCTGTTTAAGTTTATGCTCATTGACTTGCGGCAGCGAGCCGGGTACAAAATCTTCCGGTTCTTCTTCCGCTACCTCGGGCATCGGCGCAGCCGAAGCAGCCATTTGCTCCTCAAAGTCCTTTAAGCTGGGTAATTTAGACGTTCTGCGGCTGCCCGAAGGCGTTGCCACCGGACGGGCCGGAGCAGCGGGCGCCATTATAACTGGAGGTGGCGTTGCGGCGACAGATGGCACCAAAGACGGGGCTTCATCCGGATACGTTTCAAAAATGGGATTCTCGCCGCTGTCCATGTCAGAGGGAGCGGTGTTGTGGTGGGTTTCCGGGCTGTTTTCTGAAAAAGAGGGCAAAACCGGCTCCGCCGATGGATTTGTGGCAGGAGCAGGCTCGGATTTTATCGGCGGAGCCGATGGCATAGAAACCGCTGCCGGAGCATCTACGCCGGAACTTCCCTTAGTTTTTTTTTTGACGTCTCCGGTAAGAGAGACGTCAGTGGCCAGTTGCAAGGCGTGCGGCAGGTGGGCTAGCTTCATGAGCAGCAGTTCTACGTGTAGCCGCTGGTTTTTGGCCGCTTTAAAGTTCTGGTCGCAGGTGCCTACCAAGTTTAAGCCAGACAGTAAAAAACTCAGCGGAGCTTCTTGGGCCTGGCTGGCGTATTTCGCTTTTATGTTGTCAGAAACTTCCAGCAATTGCACCGTCACGGGGTCTTTGCAGACCAGCAAACTCCGGAAATGCTCGCCAATGCCCAGTACAAAATTGTGGGAATCAAAGCCGTTTTTCAGGATTTCGTCATACAGCAAAAGGGAGCCGCTCAGGTTTTGGGTAAGCAGAAAATCGGTGAGCCGGAAGTAATAATCATAGTCCAGAATGTGTAAATTCTGGATGGTTGCTTTGTAGGTGAGGTGGTGGCCCGAGAAAGTGACCATCTGGTCAAAGATGGACAAGGCATCGCGCAGGGCGCCATCTGCTTTCTGCGCAATTAGGTGCAGGGCGTCTTCATCGGCTTTAATTTCCTCTTTCTGCGCAATGCTGCCCAAATGCTGGACCATGTCTTCTAGCCGGATGCGGTTGAAATCGAAAATCTGGCAGCGAGAAAGAATGGTGGGGATGATTTTGTGGCGCTCCGTGGTGGCCAAAATAAAAATGGCGTAGGCGGGCGGCTCCTCCAGGGTTTTTAGAAACGCGTTAAACGCCGAGTTGGAGAGCATGTGCACCTCATCTATGATGTAGATTTTATATTTGCCCGTTTGCGGCGCGTAGCGTACCTGCTCCACCAAACTCCGGATATCTTCTACGGAGTTGTTGGAGGCCGCATCCAGCTCGTGCACGTTAAAGGAGCTGTTGTTGTTGAAGCTTTTGCAGCTGTCACAAACATCGCAAGCTTCTACGGCGGCCGTAATGTTTTGGCAGTTAATGGTTTTGGCCAAAATGCGCGCGCAGGTGGTTTTGCCCACGCCCCGCGGACCACAAAACAGAAAAGCCTGCGCCAGGTGATTGCTGCTGATGGCGTTCTTTAAAGTAGTGGTAATATGGTGCTGGCCTACCACGCTGTCAAACGTAGTAGGACGGTATTTACGGGCCGATACAACAAAATTCTCCATCGCTCTACAAAGTTACTCTATTCTGGTTTGATTGCGCAACGGAAAAAGAAGGCAGCAGCAAGGTTCTTGTTTTAGTACAAGGGCGAAGTTGTTTTAGACCTGTTTTTGGAAAAACAGGCCCAAAACAGTAAGCTTAGAAATAAATATTTAATTATCTTTCAAAAATCAAAATCTCCAATTAATCATGAAGAAACCTAGGTTATTTATAGGATGTTCTGTTGAAAGTTTAAATATAGCTGATGCTATCAATGAGAATATGGACCATAGTGCGGAAGTAACCATATGGAGGAATGGTACTTTTGCTTTGTCAAATAACACAATTGATGATTTAGTGAAAATGGCCAATTCTGTTGACTTTGCTGTGTTCATATTCTCTCCTGATGATTTGTTGGTAATTAGAGCTGAACAAAAGAAAGTAGTAAGAGATAATGTGATTTTTGAGCTTGGATTATTTATTGGTACCATAAGTAAGGAAAGATGCTATATAATAAAGCCCAGAGGAATAGACTTGCATCTTCCGACGGATTTATTGGGAATGACAACTGCTGATTATGAGCCGAATAGGTCAGACAACGACCTTACGTCGGCATTGAATGTAGCGTGTACTAGAATAAAAAGAGAAGTAGAAAAACTTGGGCTTTTTAAAAGTACTAAACTTTATAGTTCTGATAATCAAGTGCACTACACTGTACCTAGTCACTTATCAGAAATTGATTTTAAAATTTTGTCATCCTTGATTTTCACATATACACAAGCTCCAGAAGGTTGGCCAATTTGGAATATTAAAAACATGATGAAAAAAATTAGTGAAAATCAAATTGATCTAAGTATTATAAAATTGGAAAGATTAGGATACCTTGAGAAAGAAAATGCTGAAGATAGTTCTAGCCATAGCTTTTATGCTTACAAAGTTTCTCAAAGTGGAATTGAACATTTGTTGCAAAATGAAAGCATAGTTTCAAACCTATCACAGCCAGAAGATGATTTGCCATTTTAGGTAAACTATGTAAACGGCAACTATCGCCCTTGTTGGTGTTATCACCAACAAGCACATTACCAGCGGCGAACACGTGAAATATACAACATCGCGGCATCACATTCGAATAACTTGTTGAGGCAAATTGCAAAGGGAGATGTCTAACTACTTGTTGGTGATAAC
>JBBSSO010000365.1:0-3144 GCA_038241905.1 Cytophagales bacterium
GGCTTTGGCTTCTGCAATCAGGCGGTTGTTGTTGAGGGTGACGGCATCGCCGCGGCGCAGGAAATTTAAATCAAAGGCCTCAGCGGCCGATGTAGAAACCTTGGCCGTACCAATGGTCATAAACGTGTTGCGAAGGGCATTAAATTCAGTGTCTCCTTCTTGAAAAGCAGCCGAGGTGCGAAGCGTCATTTCTTTAGTTCCGCCTCCGCCCGGAATTAAGCCTACGCCAAACTCAACTAAGCCCATGTAGGTTTCAGCGGCGGCTTGTACGTGGTCTGCGTGCAAACACAGTTCACAACCGCCCCCCAAAGTTAAACCGTGCGGCGCGGCTACTACCGGAATAGCGGAGTAGCGCAGGCGCATCATGGCGTTCTGGAACTGCCTGATCATTAAATTAAGCTCATCATACTCTTGGTCTATGGCGTACATAAACACCAAACCAAGATTGGCACCCGCTGAGAAATTGGCGGCTTCGTTGCCAATTACTAAGCCTCTAAAGTCTTGTTCGGCTAAGTCAACACCTTTCATGAGACCTTGAATTACTTCAGAGCCCAGGGCATTCATTTTGGTGTGGAATTCTACGTTTAAAATACCATCGCCTAAATCAATGAGAGAGGCTCCCGCGTTTTTCCAAACGACGTTGGTGCCGCGCAAAACATCTAGCAACACAAAGCTCTGGGTGCCCAGAATTACCTTGTAGGTTTTAGACGAAATATCATAGTACTGGCGCTGGTTGTTCTGGCTGCGGTAGAAATTTTCATGGCCGGCTTCCAGCATTTCGTACACCCACGGGGCGGGTTTAAAGCCGGCGGTTTCCATGGCAGGCAGGGTTTCGCGCACGCCTAAAACGTCCCAGGTTTCAAACGGACCTAGCTCCCAGCCGAAGCCGGCGCGCATGGCATCGTCAATGCGGTAAAGTTCATCTGATATTTCTGGAATGCGGTTGGTCACGTATTGGAACAGGCCAAAAGAGGTTTCTCTGAAGAAATCGCCGGCTTTGTCTGGCAACTGGCTGAAGGCTTTGAGACGCTTGCGTAGGTCTTCAATGGGTTTCAGCATTTCCATGCTCGGGAACTTAACCTTCTGCTTGGGTTTATATTCCAGAGTATTCAGGTCCAGCGTTAGAATTTCGGTGGCGCCTTTCTCATTCTTGGTTTTCTTGTAAAAGCCCTGCTTAGTTTTATCGCCTAGCCATTTTTTCTCCAGCATCTGCTGGATGTAGTCAGGTAATTGGAAAAGGTCGCGGGCTTCATCTTTCTCGCCGGTTTGGTACAGGCCCTGCGCTACTTTGGCCAGCGTGTCTAAACCTACCACGTCTGAAGTGCGGAACGTAGCCGACTTTGGCCGACCAACAACGGGACCGGTGAGCCGATCTACTTCGTCTACGGTCAGGCCCATTTTCTGCATGACGTGCAGCACTTGCATAATGCCGTAAACTCCTACGCGGTTAGCAATAAAAGCGGGCGTGTCTTTGGCTAAGACGGTGGTTTTACCCAAAAATAAATCGCCGTACTGGAGCAGAAAAGCCGTAACTTCTGGGTCAGTTTCTGGGGTAGGAATAATTTCCAGTAGTTTTAAATAGCGCGGCGGGTTAAAAAAGTGGGTGCCGCAGAAGTGCTTTTTAAAATCGTCTGAACGGCCATCAAGCATTAAATGGATGGGAATACCCGACGTATTGGAGGTAATGAGCGTGCCTGATTTTCTAAATTCTTCTACTTTTTCAAAAATAGACTGCTTTATTTTAAGGTTTTCTACCACTACCTCAATGGTCCAGTCGCAGGTTGCGATGTCTTTTAAATCATCGTCAAAATTGCCGGTTTGAATAAACCGCACGTCTTCTTTTTTGTAAAGGGGCGCGGGGTTGGAGGTAACCGCCGTTTGCAGGGCCGCGTTGACAATGCGGTTGCGCACGGGTTTGTTCTCTAGCGTTAGGCTTTTGGCTTCTTCTTCGGGCAGCAGCTCGCGGGGCACCATGTCTAGCAGGAGGACCTTTACGCCAATGTTGGCGAAGTGGCAGGCAATGCGCGAACCCATTACGCCCGAGCCAAGCACTGCCACTTTATTGATAATTCTCTTCATAGTTGCGCTGTTAATGTGCTAATTTTCAATAAATTATCTCAAAGTAAGCCCGGCAGCAAACCGCCCGACTTTTATTCTTGTACTACCTCTTTAAGTTTCCAGTTTCTATAAACGGAACGGAAAATTTCTGTTTTCGGCCTGTTTTTCTAAAAACAGGCCGAGAACAGCTTTTAGTTTCACGGTTTCCCGGCGTCGGCAAACACTTCCTTGGTTTCAATTAACCCGTTTATTTGGCTAACGACCTGAAAAAACACTTGCAATTGGCTTTCTGGCACTACCTCGCGCACTTTGTGGTTGAATTGCAACACCGTGCGGCGGCTCACTTCGCGTTTCTCTAGCCCTAATTCGGTTAATAAAATACGTACAGACCGCTTGTCTTGGGTATCGGCTTCTTTATAAATGAAGCCTTTTTCTTCCATGCTCTTTAAAATACGCGTTAGGCTGCGGGCTTCTAGACCTAGCAATGGGGCAATTTTGGTGGCAGCCGTTCCTTTCTCAGGGTCGATGTTTAATAACACAAAGCCGATGGAAGTGGTAATGTTATTCTTGGCTGCCTCGGTATTATACATCCGCGAGATAGCGTGCCAACACACCTTTATATTATAATCTACCGTCTCGCTCGCTTTCATGTCTTGTTTGCTAATCTATACCTCTCTTACCAAATTTAGAAAAATTTGTTATGCTTGCATACTATATTTTAAGATTTTTTTCTTTTAGCCAGAAGAAATACGTTTTTAACCTGTTTTAAGAAAAGCAGGCCTAAAACGCACTGGCTAAAATTACCCTGTAGCGTCATTACATTGTAACGACGTAGTACTACAAAGCAGATGCGCCAGATGAGCGGTCAGCATAAAACTTGAAACGAAAGCGGGTTTCCCTGAGTTGACCGCTTACGTTTCATGGAGACTCGTCGTTACGGTGTACCGACGCTACATTTTGGCTTTCTATGGAGGGCCTGCGTTTCTTTTGGACGCTTACTTTTAGTTAATACTTTACAACCCGAATGTTAGACTTGCCTGTTTTAGCCTTGTTTTCTGAAAAACAGGCCTAAAACAGCATTTAAGA
>JBBSSO010000366.1:0-3143 GCA_038241905.1 Cytophagales bacterium
ACGGCCTTAGATGTAACCAAATCTAGAAGACGGCCGGGCGTGGCCACCAGAATATCAGTGCCCTGTAACTTTTGCATTTGCGGATTGATGGAAACACCGCCAAATACGGCCAGTGTTTTTATCTGAAGTGGAAGGTGTTTGCTAAAAGACAAGAAAACTTGCCCTACTTGCAGCGCTAGCTCTCGGGTTGGCACCAGCACCAAAACTTTAACGTAGCGGTTTCGGAAGGCCCGGTTGGTTTGGGTTTTGTCTAGAATAGGCAGCGCATAAGCAGCCGTTTTACCAGAACCGGTTTGCGCAAGGCCTAACACGTCTTTCCCTTTTAATATTTCCGGAATGGCTGCCTGCTGCACGGGCGTGGGATTTGCAAAGTGCTGGGCCGCCGCTTTCACTAGAGCAACCGATAAACCAAGATCAGAAAAAGACATATGTGAGACAGATTATCTCACAAAGATAACCGGATTAATCCAGAACCATCGGCCCAAATAGAGCTTCTGTTTTAGGCGTGTTTTTTAAAAAACAGGCCTAAAACAGATATTTCTCAGCATGGTTTAAATTGAATGGCAAGAAAAAAGTTTAAGCAGTGATTCAAATTTGAGTAAAAATAATTCATAACTATCGCGCAGCAAAAAGACAAAAATCTAAAGGAAGAGTGCTGGAAATCATGCCTCTTGCCACGGCCAATTTTATATCTTTGTTCATCTTTATCCTCCGCCCGTTATGCCAGAGCAGCACCCACAAGAACGCATTCAGGAACTTACCAAGCGCCTAAATTTCCTCAATTTTCAATATTATCAGTCCAGCGTTTCTGAGGTAACTGACCTTGAGTTTGACCAACTTTTGCGTGAATTACAGGACCTAGAAGAAAAACACCCGGAATACAAATCAGACAACTCTCCTACCCAGCGCGTGGGCGGCACCATCAGCAAAAACTTCCCGACGGTGTACCACAAGTACCCGATGCTTTCATTGGCCAATACGTACTCTGAAGAAGAAGTGCGCGAGTTTGACCAGCGGGTAAGAAAAGTGACCGGAGATGAAGTGGAGTACGTTTGCGAACTTAAATTTGACGGCGTGGCCATGAGTTTAACTTACCAAAACGGCGCACTTTCTACCGGAGTTACCCGCGGCGACGGCACCCGAGGCGATGATATTACGCCCAATGTCCGCACCATTCGCACCGTTCCGTTGCACCTTCAGGGCCAAGACGTGCCGACTGAAGTTGAAATTAGGGGCGAGGTTTTTATGCCTTTTGCGGTATTTGAAGAGATAAACTTAGAACGCGAAGAAATTGGCGAGGCTTTGATGGCCAATCCGCGCAACGCCACTTCCGGCACGCTCAAATTGCAGGACTCTAAAGAAGTGGCGCGCCGCCGCCTGAGCATGTTTGCTTACGGACTACTGAGTACGCCTAATCTTTTTGAGAGCCAATCGGCCAGTTTAGAAGCTTTGCAACGCTGGGGGCTAAACGTATCGCCAACCTGGCAAAAATGCAGTTCTATTGAAGCGGTTTTAGCCTTTATTAAGGTATGGGAAAACAAACGTTTTGAGCTGCCCATTGCCACGGATGGCATTGTAGTAAAGGTGAACTCCTTTCACTTGCAAGAAGAATTGGGCTATACCGCTAAAAGTCCCCGTTGGGCGATGGCCTATAAATACAAAGCCTTAGAGGCCGTAACCGAGCTTTTGGGCATTGAATACAACGTGGGCCGCACCGGGGCGGTTACGCCCGTGGCCCTGATGAAACCAGTTTTATTGGCGGGCACCACCGTTAAACGCGCCTCTTTGCACAACGCTAACGAAATAGAACGACTGGGCCTGATGATCCATGATTTTGTTACGGTAGAAAAAGGCGGTGAGATTATTCCCAAAATTACGGCTGTTAAAACGGAACTAAGGCCAGCCAACGCAGAAATTATAACTTACCCTAACCTCTGCCCAGCTTGCCAAACACCACTTATTCGCACGGAGGGCGAGGCCAACCACTATTGCCCTAACGACAAAAGTTGTCCGCCGCAAGTAAAAGGCAGGTTGGAGCATTTCATCAGCCGCAAGGCGATGAATATTATGAGTTTGGGCGAAGGAAAAATTGATTTGTTAGTTGAAACCGGTTTAGTCACCAGTCCGGACCAACTTTACGACCTGACTTACGAGCAACTTTTCGGCTTACAGAAAACCACAATTCACCCGGAGTCCGGCAAAAGTAGGATTGTCACTTTTCAAAAAACGACTGTCACCAATATTCTGAAAGCCTTGGAGAAATCTAAGGAAGCGCCTTTTGATAGAGTATTATTTGGCTTGGGTATTCGGTTTGTGGGCAACACGGTGGCGCAAAAGTTGGCGGAGCATTTCAGAAACATAGATGCTTTGCGCGCAGCTACCGATGAAGAATTGATTGCCGTACCAGAGATTGGCAGTAGAATTGCGGCTTCTGTGCGGGCGTTTTTTGAGGCAGAAGAAAACGTACACATTATTAACCGCCTGAAAGCGCATGGCCTACAATTGGACCTTGGCGAGGCCGCTGTTCTGGTGCCGGAATCAGATAAATTGGCTGGCTTTACGTTTGTGGTCTCGGGGGTATTTAGCGGTTATTCCAGAGATGAACTGCAAAATACCATAGTGGCCCACGGCGGCAAAGTTATCAGCTCCATCTCCAAAAAACTTTCTTACTTGGTAGCTGGCGAAAAAATGGGACCAAGTAAATTAGAGAAAGCGACCACTTTGGGAGTAAATATTTTATCCGAAGAGGAATTCAACCAGCTGATTAGCTAGAAGAATGTGTGTACAATAAAGAGCCGTTCTTCTATTGACCGTTTACGGCCTGTTTTTTCAAAAACGATGCAAAACTATCTTTGTCTTAAAATAACCAAGTGTCTTTTGCGTGGCCACCGACAAGTATAATATCTGCGTTTTAAGCGTAATTTTCAAAAAACAGGCTTAAAACAGCTCATAATTCAAGTATACTTTTTGCGCGGTTTAATAAAAAAACAAAAACTAAGGGTACATAATTTAGGAAAAATCTTGAGGGGCTATTTTGTGCCAGTGCGCAATGGAGCTCGCAAAATCGTAGTTGAAAGGGAATCCCATCGCTAGTAATTTTTTAGGAACAATATTAGTGGGCGTTCCCGCTTTTTTGACGCGCA
>JBBSSO010000367.1:0-3117 GCA_038241905.1 Cytophagales bacterium
GACGTATTTGCGCAATGCGTTGCACTGGACTTTTCCGCAGGCATATTATTCCATCTTTGCCGGGCTGCAAGCATTTTTGTACACGCTGGGCGTAAAATCTAACAATGAATCCGTGCTCCGCCGCGAGGCTGGCCGTTTGGTAGTCAAGAACGCTTACCCCAGAGCCATTGGCTTTTATGCCGCCGGTTCTTACGGAGATTTCAGCGTCCACCGCTTGCCACTGGCTGGGTACAAACCAGCGCTACAGATGGCCGGAAAAGAGATTGAAGCGCAGGCCCAAATTGGCCAGTTTTTACGAACCACTCGTAAATTAACCGCCAACACGGTGCGGCGGCAGGTGCAAAACAATCCGGCTACGGCACTAAAGAGCAGCAAAACAGGCAAAATCTTGGAGAAATGGTCCGCGCAGCATTGGCAGCAGATTACTTGGCGCCTGGGGTACACTACACTTTTTGATTTACTTAGTCGCCTGCGCATTTCTTCCTCGCAGAAGGAAATAAACCGGTTTGTAGAAGCTCAGATAGATTTCAAACTGTTTCATGAGTCTTTATTAATTCTTGTGAGTTACCTGAACGGCATTCATGAAGAGTACGTGGCCAAGGCAATGGGCCTAGAAAAATACCAGAAATTAGTCTCCAACTTGCCTGACCACTTAGCCAACAGCTTTGTAGAAGCGCGTCTACGCCAAATGGTATTGCCTTCGCTCTCTGAAATACCAAATCAACCTCAGCTGTCGGCGGCGGCGTAAACTCGCAAAAACTTTAAATTTAGGTCAAGCATTTTGTAGTTGTTTTAGGCCTGTTTTCAAAAAACAGGCTTAAAACAGAAATTTAGAATTTCACTTTTCAAAAGGCCTTGCTCCTTTCTCAATATCAAGAAGGATTCTGGGCAGGTCTGCGAATTATTTCCGAAATTTGCGGTTTGACTTTTTGAATCTACTGATTTACCTCTTGCCATGCATTTAAGCGAACAGGAACTGCGCCGCCGCCATGAGCGCGAAGAGCTCCAGAAAATGGGCATTAACCCCTATCCCTCTGAACTTTTTGACGTGACTGCCACAGCCCAGGATATAAAGGAAAATTACAGCCCTGAACTGAACAATTACCAGGAAGTAACGCTGGCCGGCCGCCTCATGAGCCGCCGCGTGATGGGCAAGGCTTCTTTTGCCGAACTTATGGACAGCAGCGGTCGCATCCAGCTTTACGTTTCCCGCGATGACATCGCCCCTGGCGAAAACAAAGATCTCTATAACACCGTGTTCAAGAAAATGCTGGACATCGGCGATTTTATTGGCGTAAAAGGCTACGTGTTTAAGACCCAGGTTGGAGAGATTTCGGTGCACGTTACGGAACTGAGATTGCTTTCTAAGTCTCTAAAACCGCTGCCCATTGTGAAGCGTGAAATTGACGAGCACGGCGTAGAACACGTGCATGACGCGTTTACCGACCCAGAACTGCGATACCGGCAGCGTTACGTAGACATGATAGTGAACCCAGACGTGCGCCAGACGTTCATTAAGCGCACCAAACTGGTAAATACCATGCGCGAGTACCTCAACGAGCGTGGTTATTTAGAAGTGGAAACGCCTATTTTGCAGCCTTTGTACGGCGGCGCGGCGGCCCGGCCTTTTAAGACGCACCACAATACGTTAGACATGACGCTTTACCTCCGGATAGCCAATGAGCTGTACCTGAAAAGGCTGATTGTGGGCGGTTTTGACGGCGTGTATGAGTTTTCTAAAGATTTCCGTAACGAGGGAATGAGCCGATTCCATAACCCAGAGTTTACCCAGGTAGAACTTTACGTGGCCTACAAAGACTACTATTGGATGATGGATTTGGTGGAGGAAATGGTAGAAAAAGTAGCTCTAGCCATTCATGGCGCTACCGAGGTGCAGGTGGGAGAAAACGTAATCAACTTTGCCCGCCCCTGGAAACGCTACACCATGTTTGAGGCTATCCAACATTTTACCGACATTGATATTTCTGAGATGGATGAGCCGCAGCTGCGCGAAACCGCGAGCGGCCTAGGCATTAAGCTGGACCCGAGCTTCGGAAAAGGCAAGATTATTGATGAGATTTTTGGCGAAAAGTGTGAAGGCCAACTCATTCAGCCCACGTTTATTACAGACTATCCTATTGAAATGAGTCCGTTGGCTAAAAAACATCGGAGCAAAGTAGGCTTGGTAGAACGGTTTGAGGCCATCTGCAACGGCAAAGAGATTTGCAACTCTTTCTCAGAACTCAACGACCCCATTGACCAACGCGCCCGCTTTGAAGAGCAACTAGAACTGGGCAAGCGTGGCGATTCTGAGGCCATGGTGCTAGACGAGGATTTCTTGCGGGCGCTGGAATACGGCATGCCACCAACTGCCGGCCTGGGCATTGGCATTGACCGCTTAAGCATGATCATGACCAACTCCGCGTCTATTCAAGACGTGCTGTTTTTCCCGCAAATGAAACCAGAGAATAATTAGAAAGCTGATTTTTAGCGATTTAAATTTTTGGGTAATTGCGGATGCAGTAATTACTTAATAGATTATAAAAACAGGAAAGCCGCTCATATCATGAGCGGCTTTCCTGTTTTAGGCCTGTTTTTCAGAAAATAGGCCTAAAACAGAATCCTTTTAAAAGCAGAAAACCTTCCCAGATTGGGAAGGTTTTCCATTTGATTAAATAACAATTGTAGTTACTGTTGAAGATGACTTTCGTCTTGTAGATTAAGCACTTTTCGTATCCCTTTCAACAATGTCTCCAGTTTCAACGTTAAGCTTACGCCTATTCTCACTTTATCGGTTTCGCTACTGTTGTTTAACCAACTTATAAATTCTTTAACGCGGCTGAACCGGTAAGGTTACAAAACGCCTAAAAATTAAAGGCTAATTGTTATAAAGCAGAGTTAGCAGAACCTCTTCCGGCTGATGCACCTTTGCTTTTTGCAGCTTTATCTGCGCTATCAGCTGATGAACCACTTTGGTTAGTGGCAGCTTCTACGTTGCCACCCGTAGGGTTGTTTTCTAAGTGCGATGTGGCTGAAGTGTTAGAACCTGAGTTCACAACTTCTCCATCTTTTCCGCCAGATAACTTGCTCAACAGGCCGCTGGCGCTGGTGGTAAGC
>JBBSSO010000368.1:0-3109 GCA_038241905.1 Cytophagales bacterium
CCAATATACGCGTGCTTTGGCTTTATATGAAGTTTTGCACACCCAAGAACGCGTTTATACGCCGCAAATGCTCCTCAAAATGGCCTACATTCACGAGGGACTGCAACATTATACCCGCTCTATGTATTATTTGCAGCAATACTACAGCAAGCAGCCCAGCCGCTCAGTGTTGCAAAAGATGGAAGAAGTGGGCCTGCAGCAGCAACTTTCTGGCTATTTGTATACCGATTGGGATTTCTTTAAAACCCAATTCTACAAATACTACGGCCAAGTCTTAAACATTCTTCTCTTTTTGGCCGCCATGATGGTAACGCTGCTCGTTATTAGATGGCGAAAAAATCAGCGCCTCGCAACTTCTACAAAGATTGGTTTTTTGCTGTACCTGGGCTTTATTTTTTATTTCGCTAATTTCCTGACGCTAGGCCAGCAAGGCATTATTCAGCACGCCAACGTCCCGATCATGACGGCGCCTTCCGCCGGGGCGGGATTTATAGGCTCGGTTGGGGTGGGGCACAAAGTTAGGATTTTGGGCGAGCAAGACATTTGGTACCGCATCACATGGCAAGACCAAACCGCCTACATCCGGAAAAACAACCTGCTACTTCTGCCGCATCCGCTCAACAACTAGCACTGCTGTTTTGGGCGTGTTTTTAGAAAATTAGCCCTAAAACAGAAATATACTTTCAAAAATAGTCCGGGGGTTTAGACAAGAAATAATTTTTGAAGTACGCACGGCATCGCTTACCTTGGGTTTTGTCTATCCTTTTTAAATCCGCTGCGCGATGACTTTGCCCCTGAAAAAATTTCTGTTTCCTGCCTTATTTTTCCTTTCTATGATGCAGCCCAAAGATTTGGCCGCCCAAGGTCCGCAGAGCATCCGGCTCCAAACCCAGCAGCAGTTAAAGGAAATTATTGCGGCGTCACCGGCACTCACGGGTTTGGTAGCCGTGGACCTTACCACCGGCGAAACCTTTAAGTTTAATCAGCATGAGGTTTTTCCGCAGGCAAGTGCCATTAAAATTCCTATTCTGCTGGAAGTCTACAAGCAAGCCAAAGCCGGCAAATTTAAGTTAACGCAAACGCTCCCCATCGCGCCAGCGAATGTGGTGGGCGGTACCGGTATTATTCAGGCCATGCCCGATCCGGTTTCGTTCAGCATCCGGAACTTGGCCGTGCTCATGATTGCGCTCAGCGACAACACCGCTACCAACGCGCTAATAGACCTAGTAGGCATGAAAAATATTAACGCAACCTTGCAGGGTTTGGGTCTGAAAGAAACCCGCGTGCAGCGCAAAATGATTCAGTCAGCGGCATCGGGGAGGGGAGATGAAAACATTTCTACTCCCGCCGAGGCGGCCCAGATCATGCAAATGCTTTACAAAGGCGAGTTTCTGAACAAAGAAACCTCAGCGGAAATAGTTACCATCCTCCGGAAAAATGACCGGGTTAACAGCCGCTTGGCCGCCGGAATTCCGGAGCGGGTGCCCATGGCGTTTAAGCCCGGCGATTTAGACGGCGTATCCACGGAGTGGGCGTTGGTTCTGCTAGCGGAGCGCCCTTACGCAGTAGCAATTATGGAAAGCTACAAGCAAAGCGGCACGGCTGAGAAAGTGATGGAAGAGGTATCAACGGTATTGTATTCTTATTTCTGGCGCATGGGCAATGCTACGCGGTACGGCACGTACGTAGATCCTAAACTGATTAAAAAGTAAGAGGATGTAGTTTTTCTACCTCCCGGTAAAAGATTTTATTTCAGAATAAGAAAATCATCTTTTTTTTTGTAGAACGATGGAATTCAAGTAGTTACAGGCATCTGTGGCTTATCAGAAAGCTAAATTATCTTTTTGGCACGGGCTTTGAATAGAAGGAAATAACCACCGCAGAATAGGCATTTCTGGGTTGGTTTCTGAACTATACTCAAACCCTCAAAAAAGAATAGCAAGATGAAAAAGTTACTAGCAA
Source organism: Cytophagales bacterium (assembly GCA_038241905.1). Lineage (GTDB taxonomy): Bacteria > Bacteroidota > Bacteroidia > Cytophagales > Hymenobacteraceae > Nibribacter. The sequence continues at coordinate 1,963 of JBBSSO010000368.1, forward strand.
TGATCGCATTGGGTGCCATGGTTACCGGCAGTTCTTTCGCCCAGACCGCTACCCACAAAGACAGAAAACCACGCACCGAGCGCTCGGGAAAAGTGGCCTCAGATAAAAAAGCCAAAAGCCCCGAAGAAAAAGCTGAAAAGCGGGCAGCGGCCATGGCTAAGAAATATAACCTAACCACGGCGCAGCAAAACCAATTGAAAGCGCTGCATGCCAGCAGAAAACAGGATGCCGCCCTGCACCACGCCAAAGGCACGGAAATGACCGATGCCCAGCGCCAAGCCATGAAAGAGCGCCGCGAAGCCATGAAAGCCAGCCGCGCGCAATACAAGGCCCAGTTGAAAGCAATTCTAACGCCAGAGCAATACGCTCAGTTTGAGGCGGACCACAAGTCTAAAAAAGACAATGATCATAAAGGCAAGAGAAAAGGCGGCTCCAAAAGAATGGGCGACAAAAAAGACATGAAAAGCTAGAAGTTGATGAGTGAAGTTGAAGTAAAAGAGGCCAGCGCAAGCTGGTCTTTTTTCGTTTTCGGCCTGTTTTTTAAAAAACAGGCCGAAAACAGCAACATCAATACCACTTAGCTAGATTAATAAAAAACTGCGGCCAATTAAGGTCTCCGTTTTCTTCGCCGAGGCGCACGATAATCAAATCTTTGTCTGGGTTCACGTAAATGAATTGGCCTAATATGCCTTGGGCCATAAAATCGCCAGATTTAGAAGGCAGCCACCACTGGTATTGGTAGTTCCAAGAACTGCCGTGGGCGGTGTCTACTTTGGTAGATTCTTTCACCCACGGGGCAGGTAAAATTTGTTGGCCTTCCCAAGAACCGTTCTTTAAATACAACCGACCCAGCTTCGCGAAATCACGGGCGCGCGCATTTAAGCAACAGAACGTTTTCTCCAGACCGTCTTTTTCCTTGTCCAAACTCCAGCTGCCGTCATATTCCATGTGCAGTGGGCCCCAGATTTTCTCCTGCAAATAAGCAGTTATCGTTTTGCCTTTCAAAGATTTTTCCAAGACCGCGCCCAGCAATTGCGTGTTTCCGCTGATGTATTTAAACTGTTGCCCGGGCGCCGTTTCTACTTCCATGGCCAAAATATAATTGCGCAAATGGCGACCATAATAAAAACTAGCAGCATCGCCGAAG
>JBBSSO010000369.1:0-3100 GCA_038241905.1 Cytophagales bacterium
AACTGGCGCGGTCCGGATGCGCTCCATCTCATGCAAAATTTGGAAAAAAGCACTGTCCGTCACCGTGTTACGCACTGCAGCTGAGGCTTTGAATCGTCCAATCAAACGGTCGGTAGAAAGCGAAGAATTAGAGCCGTAGCTGTACGCGTTTTTTTCGCGCAAGTTGGCGTCTAGGCGAGCAAAAGAACCGCCCAGAATGTTGTTCATAATGGTGGCGGCAATGGCATCTGGCGCACCCGGCGCCAAATTGACCACGTGCGAAACCGAAATAGTAGACTGCACAGCATTTGGCCGGTCAATGATGGCTACTTTGGGGCCCTTGTTTAGCGCCGGGGCGGCGTACGTTCCTTGCACCACGTTGCCTTTTTTCCATTTGCCAAAGTACTGCTTCGCCATTTTCTTGGCTTCCTTCACGGTTACATCGCCTACAATGGCCAGATAACCGATGTTGGGTTTATAGAAGTTGGCGTGGTATTGCTCTACATCGGCTACGCCGATGTTTTGAATGGTTTTCTCGGTTAGAATCTCGCCGTAGGGATGGTTTTTGCCATACAGCAAAGCCATTTGCGCGTTACTTTCCATGGCGTCTGGGTTTTCTTTGGCGGCCGCCAGGTTAGAGCCCATTTGCTTTTTAAACTTGTCTAGCTCCGCCTGCTTAAACGACGGATTCATAACCACATCGGCAGAGAGTTCCATTAGTTTTGGCCAGTGCTTTTTAAGTCCGGCAGCAGTAAAGCCGCTGGCGGTGGTGTTGAGCGTGGCGCCAATAAAATCAATTTCTTCGTCTAACTTATCCTTGCTGCGGGTTGTGGTGCCACTACGCATGAGGTAACCGGCGGCAGAAGCCAAACCCGCTTTTTCGCCTTCTAGCAGCGGATTTTTGTCTAGCACCAAGCTCATAGTTACGGTGGGTAGGCTGTGATTTTCCACCACGTACACCTTAAGGCCGTTGGATAAAGTAAACTGCGTGTGCTTGCCCAGCTCAATCACCGGGGCCGGACCAGCCGGGGGCGGTGTTTGCTTGGTTTGGGCCACGCTAGCCAACGAAACGACCAGCGCCAAAAAGAATATAGAAATATGTTTTTTCATGAATTTTAAAAAAATAGGCCGAAAACCGCTTGTATTGCTCTAACTATCAAAGCGTTCCTGAACGATGAAGGAGAAACAAGGCGCGTTTTCAAATTTACAAATCTTGCTTTTATCGCGCTTGCGCCGCTTTGGGTAAATAATGCAGCACCGACCGGTTTTCTTTAGTCAGGTACTGGTTGGCCACCCGCATTATGTCTTCTTTGGTTACGGCCAGGTACTTGTCTAGCTCCGTGTTGATGAGGTTGGTATTGCCGAAGAGCGCGTGGTAAGATGCCAGTTTTTCGGTGCGGCCTTCTAACGTTGAAATGCCGTTGATGTAGTCGGTTTCAATCTTGTTGCGCAGTTTCTGGAACTCTTGCTCAGAGATAAGCTCTTTTTTTACTTTCTCAATCTCAGAATCAATGGCTCTTTCCAGATCTTCCACGGCAACGCCAGAATTAGCGATGGCCAGATTAATGAACAGCCCTGGGTTTTCTAAAGATAGCGGCACCGAAGCGACCGTTACCGCTTTTTGCTGGTTGTCTACCAACGCTTTGTTTAACCTAGAACTCTGGCCGCCAGATAAAAGCGTGGTCAGTAAATTGATGGCGTATGAATCTGGTGTTCCTTGGGCCGGAATGTGGTAGGCCTGCACCACGGCGGGCAATTGAATATTATCAAACACCACGCGGCGGTTTTCCTCTATCTGCTTAGGTTCTTCCACGGTAGTCCGGATAATGGGCGTGTTTCCTCTGGGGATAGCCCCAAAATATTGCTCTACCCACTTCTTGGTCTGCTCCACGTTTAAATCGCCGGCAACGGTGAGGGTTGCGTTTTGGGGCACGTAAAAGGTTTTGTAGAAATCTTGAAACTCTTTCATGTTGGCTTGGTCAATGTACTGCGCCGACCCGATGGGCACCCACCGGTACGGGTGCACTTGGTAGGCCGTCCCGAAGGTATGTTCCAGCATAGAACCGTAGGGCTGGTTGTCAATGCGCTGTTTCCGCTCTTCTTTTACCACTTGCCGCTGGGTTTCAATGCCCTGCTGATCAATTTTAGCGGACCGTAGGCGGTCGGCTTCCATCCAAAGACCTAAAGCCAGTTGGTTAGACGGCAGCATTTGGTAGTAATAAGTTCTATCAAAAGAGGTGTTGGCGTTGACCGCGCCGCCCGCAGCCTGAATCATTTCTATGTATTTGCCGCGCGCAATATTTTCAGAGCCCTCAAACATTAAATGCTCAAAAAAGTGCGCAAAACCCGTGCGGTCCGCGTCTTCGTTTTTAGAGCCCACGTGGTACAGCATGGTTACGGCTACGGTGGGGGTGCTCTTGTCTTGGTGTAAAATTACGTGCAGCCCGTTGGGCAGGTCATACTCGGTAAAGGCAATCTTGTTGCTCTGCGCCGCCCCACTTAGGCTAGCCCCCAGCAACAGGGCACTCAATAACTTACGTTTCATTTAAAAAGCGTTAAAAATGGAATAAGGGTCGTCTGCGTAGGATGGTAGAGTTCTATAAACTTCCTAAAAATAAGTCCTTTTTTTGGAAATCTGGCGCAATCATGTGCATGGTCGTAATTATTTTAAGTCGATGGATTAAACTTAGTCCGGTTTTTGTACTCAAAGAGAAAACCCTTTCCTAACCCCATTTAGTATGAAGATTCTGAAAAACTTTTCGCGCGTGGCTTTTTTGTTGATAGCCCTTTTTGCAGGTACTTCTGCTTTTGCCCAGCAAGGACAGGGCGCCCGCCTAACAGCCGTAGAACGTGCTCAACTGCAAGTAGACCGGTATGCCAAGCAACTAGAACTAACCCCAGACCAGACTGAAAAAGTAAAAGCCATTGTATTGACTTCGGTGCAAGAAATGGAGCAGATGCGTGCAGCTGGCGCTCGCCCGGACCGGGCAGCGATGCAGGCTCAAACCCTAAAGAGAGCCGAAGAAATCAAGGCGATCTTAAACCCAGCCCAGCAAGAAAAATTTACCCAGATGCTTTCTCAGCAAATGGAAAAAGGCCAAAACCGTGGCCAGAGACAAGG
>JBBSSO010000370.1:0-3096 GCA_038241905.1 Cytophagales bacterium
ATTTAATACCTGTTTTAGGCCTGTTTTCTAAAAATCAGGCCTAAAACAACCTCCCTTTTTCTTCTAAAACACATGCAGCACTTACAAGAAGCCACGGCCTACATCCGCCAGCAAATTCAAAACTTTCAACCCGATTTTGGGATTGTTCTGGGTACAGGCTTGGGCGCCTTGGTGAAAGACATTGCGGTTGAACACCGCCTGGAGTACAGCCAGATTCCGCATTTCCCGGTTTCCACGGTAGAAAGTCACTCGGGTTATTTGATTTTTGGGGAGTTAGGCGGGCGCAAAGTTGTGGTGATGCAAGGGCGTTTCCATTATTACGAAGGCTATTCCATGCAGCAAGTGGTGTTTCCCATTCGGGTAATGAAGTTGCTAGGCATTCAGAAATTATTTGTCAGCAACGCCGCTGGCGGATTAAATCCAGACTTTGCCATTGCTGACCTCATGGTCATTACAGATCACATAAACCTGTTGCCGGGCAACCCGCTCATCGGGAAAAATATGGATGAGTTGGGGCCGCGTTTTCCAGATATGAGCGAGCCCTACAATGAGCAGATGGTGGAGCAAGCCCGTCAAATTGCCGCCCAGCACAATTTGCCGCTTAAAGAAGGCGTGTACGTAAGCGTGCCGGGCCCCATGCTGGAAACCAAGGCAGAATACCAGTACTTGGCTAACATCGGCGCCGACGCCGTGGGTATGAGTACCGTGCCCGAGGTTATTGCTGCCGTGCACATGAATTTGCCTTGTTTTGCGCTTTCTGTGATAACGGATATGTGCGTGCCGGGCAAAATTAAGAAAGTGGCTTTGTCTGATATTTTAGAAGCCGCCGCCAAAGCAGAACCCAGCATGACGCTCTTACTCAAAGAATTGGTAAAACGCCAATAAGAAATTCCCCTGCTGTTTTAGGCCTGTTTTTCAAAAAACAAGCCTAAAACAGCAGGGAAATTTCGTTTAATCTCTATTCTACTTCAGAATTACTTCTTTAACATCATAGTTTAGAAACGTAAAAACGCCAAATCCGTCCGCTACGGTGCTGGTGACCACGGCTGGTTGCGCAAACGGGTTTCCGTTGGCACGGCGCGCATCTTCGGCGCTGGTGATAAACTTGTAATAGGCTTCTTCTATGTTGTAAAGTTTTACGTAAAGGGTGTCTTCCAGCGAAAAGCGGTACGGCGTGATATACGTGACTTTATTGCCATTTCCCAAGCCGTCGTGCAGTTCGCGTTGCAAACTGCTGCTAGTGCCGCTGCTATCCGTTTTTTGAACCAATAAGCGGTAAAAATTCTTCGCGGCGGGGTCATCCTGAAACCGGATAGAAAGATAGGCTTGCTGCACCTCCACGGGCTTATCGTTAAATTTCCAACCCACGCTGTCAATCTTTGTTACGGGCAAAACGGTGGTGGTGCCAGTCACCCGTCGCCCGCGCGGGTCCGTGATTTCCAATTTAAAAACATCGCCGGGCTTGGCCTGAATAATGTCTCTGGACCGATGCGTAAAGATTTTCTGGGTCTCTTCGTTTACCTCCAACTGGAAGGTAAGTTTCATGGGCGCTTCGTTGTTTTTGGTGATGGTAACGGTGGCGTCATCAATAATGGTCGGCTGGGTGGCATCAAAATACCCTGACGATTCTGACAGCGCTAGTTTAGCCGGCAAACCATTTTCTAGGTAGCATTCTACTACCATTTGCGGGGGCAGTTTTGGCAGTTTCACCTCAATTTCCTGCTCCATGTCACAGGCGCTAACACCCGTTAAAAGCAGTAAAAAGGCCATCGCCCTAAAAAAAGTAGATTTTAAAACCATTAGAATTTGAAGTTATAGGTAACCGATGGAATAACCGGGAACAAAGAAACCTGTTTGGCCACAAAACCGGTGGTGGCTTCGGTTTCTTCGTCCTTTATTTGCTCGAAATACACAAAATACGGATTGCGGCGGTTGTACGCATTGTAAATACTAAACGTTAAATCTGCTTGGCCGCGCTTGGGTTTTAGCTGGTAAACGAGTCCAAAATCTAGGCGATGGTAAGCCGCTAGCCTAAAAGAATTACGCTCTGGATACACGGGAATAATGGTGTATTTTTCGCCGGACACATCTTGAAAAACAAACCGTTGCACGGGCAAAGAAAAAGCGTTTCCGGTGCCGTACACAAACGTAGCGGTGGCGCTCAGACGGTCCGTAAATTCCTGAATTGCCACCACCGACAAGTCATGGCGGCGGTCAAAGCGGGTAGGGAAAGTTTTGCCGTTGTTGATGTCTGGGAAAGTGCGGTGCGTCCAAGATAAGGTGTACCCGACCCAACCGGTGGTTTTGCCGTTTTTTTTCTCGACGTAAAATTCTTGCCCGTAGCTTTCACCGGTGCCAAACACAAACTGTTCTTCTAGGTCAGTCACGCCAAAAATCTGAGCTCCGTCGCGGAGGTCCAGCTGGCGGGTCATCTTTTTGTAGTAGGCTTCGGTGCTGAACAGGTAATCGTCTTTGTAAACCTTGGTGAGGCCCAATGCCACTTGGTCGGCTACCTGCGGCGCCACGCCCGGGCTAGATGGGTACCAAATATCGGTAGGCAAAGATGCACCAGAATTTGACACCAAATGCACGTATTGGTTCATGCGCGTGTAGCTCCCTTTTACCGTAAGGGTAGGGTTGAGGCGGTAACTAGCCGCTGTCCGCGGCTCTAAGCCGGTATAAACTTTTTTGCCATTCTTAAAACCCGATAGGCGGAGCCCGTAACTGAGCGTAAAAACTGGGTTGAATGACCAATCATCAGAAAGGTAAAGCCCAAATTCCTGTCCGCTATAGTTATTACCTGCCGACAAACCGGGCTCCCCATCGCCACTGCTAGATTCTAACCGACCGATGACAAAAGAGTGATTCGTTACGGCAGCGCCTGCTTTAAGGTGGTGTTTTTCGTTGGGAATAAATTCAACATCAGTTTTTAAACTAAGGTCTTTGATGCTGGAGGTGAGGTTGAAAGTAAACACATCTAGTTGGTTGCTAATCTCATAGGCGTACGCCGAGGTAGACGCCGTGGTATTCACAAAAAACCGGGGCGAGAAAAAGTGGTTCCAGCGCAAAGAAGCGACTGTGTTGCCCCAGTTGAAA
>JBBSSO010000371.1:0-3093 GCA_038241905.1 Cytophagales bacterium
GTCCACCAAAACACTATCGCCGTCGGCGATTACGTGGAACGTGGCGTGCCCGCTTTTGCTGCGGAGCATCATACGCCAAGACATGCGGTGGCCTTCCTCGGTCCAGTTGGCGTTGCCAGGAAAGTAATACGGCCGGAGTGGCAGTAAAATCTGCACTAGAAAGTACAAGCTCAATCCTGCAAAAAATCCTTTTTGCGCTGTGGATAAACGGAGCGTTACCATGGGTTTAGGGCTCTGCAGGACAGGTTTTTGCCTTAAAAATAACTTTCTGACGCTATCCGCCGGAAAGAAAAACAGGCAAAGCGACAGCGCCAAATACGGAAAAATGCCGATGTGGAAAACTGCCGTGTTGAACCCATGGAAAAACACGGCCAACACGAACGCAAACAGCCGGGTTCTGCGCCAGAGGAGCAAAGGCGTAATCAATAAATCAAAGGCAATGCCGCCGTACACGAGCGCAAAGGTAAACCAAGGCTGCACGGCCAGACCATAAATAGGCCAAACGTTTGCTTTGGCCGCCAGAAAAATGCTCAGCGGCCAGCCTGCCAGCCAGTCGGGGTGGAGTTTGGCGAGGGCCGCGTAGGTATAGACAATGGCAATTTGGGCCACAAAAATAAGCAGGCACCACCGCGGGCACGAAAACGATTTTAAGCTAGGCTTCCGGCGGGCATCTAAAGAAAAGTAGGCGTGGGCGGGCACTACCAACATCAGAAAACACAAGAGCAGTAGCAGGTAGTAATGGTTGTTGTAGCTAATCTTCTGCATGAGGTAGCTAGCCCACCACAGCAGCGTGAACAAGCCCAAGCTCAGGCGGTAAAAGTAGCCCAGCAGCACGCCCAAGCCCAGCACCGCCATAACGGCGTAATAATAATACATGCCGTTGCCGGGCAGCGGCTGCAACCACTCAAAGCCTATAAACGGAAAATGTACCGTGGGCTTAATAAAGTTCTTTTCTACCCAGCCCGTCACAATAGCGCCCGCAGATTCTAACACCAGCAACAGCCCAAATAACATCCGGAACACCACCAGTGGCGCATTGTCTACGGGTTGCCTGAGCCAGGCAAAGCAAGGGCGTGCTGCAGAAACGGTGAAAGATTGAGGCATAAAAAGCGGTATTAGATAACCAAGGCTTTGTTGGAAATGGAAGCAACCTGACTATGGCCCTTCTTTCTGAAGAAGTTCGGCGGGTTAAGTTCAGCCATGCTGGATGAGTTCTTGGAAGGTAAAAACTGCCGCGTAAATTCTATGCGGCCAAAATGCTTGCTGGATTAAAGGTAAAGTCTTCTGGTGGAAATGTTGGTAGGTCTCTTATAAAACAAGCGTCTCACCAATTTTTTGAAGGTTTGTTTCTGGCCTGTTTTCTCAAAAACAGCCCTAAAACGCATCAAACAAAAAAGCCCCTCTCTGTTGGGGAGGGGTTGGGGTGGGGCCTTTTACCACAATTCAGCCGTTCCACCATTGTAGTTGATAACACCAACAACGGCGAAAAGCTCAAAAGTCAAAATGTAGCGTCGTTACACTGTAACGACGGGTTTCTATGCAACAAAACCGCCTCCCTAAAATCAACCAGATTTCCAAAAAAAATAGCTGCTCGTTGCAAAAAGCTGCTCAGGAAAGGGAAGAAGACCTTTGATCCGTAGAGACCACGTCGTTAAGTTGCAAAGGCGCAATTCTGTTTCAAGCCTATTTTCTGAAAAAAATGCCGGAAACGCATCAATCAGAAAAGCCCCTCTCCGTTGGGGAGGGGTTGGGGTAGGGCCTTTACCAGAAAGCCGCCGTGCAAGAATTGTTGGTGATAACACCAACAACGGCGAAAAGCTCAAAGCCAAAATGTAGCGTCGTTACACTGTAACGACGGGTTTCTATGCAACAAAACCGCCTCCCTAAAAGCAAACGTATTTCCAAAAAAAATAGCTACTAGGTGCAAGAAGCTGTTCAGGAAAGGAAGGCATTTGCTCCGTAGAACCACGTCGTTACAGTGTAACGACGTTACATGGCGTTTTAGGCGTATTTTCTGAAAAACAGGCCGGAAACAGCCGTGGCAAAAACTTGTTGATGCAAGATTCTGGTTTAAGTACAACGCCACTCTTCTTAAATACGTTTTACCTTAAAGCCTGTTTATAGGATCGCTGGCAAAAGGCGAATATGTAAACCTGCTCTCAACTACTAACCTCAGAAAACTATGAGCCAACAAATTTCACCGGGCAGAGAATTTCTGGACAGTGTCCATTATTACTTTGACCAGGCAGCCCAGCATTCTAAACTTGATTACGGTATTATTGAGCAGATTAAAACCTGCAACAGCGTGTACAAGGTTAATTTTCCTGTTGAAATTGATGGTCAGGTAACGGTTTTTGAAGGCATTAGAGCCCAGCACAGCCACCACAAACTGCCCACCAAAGGCGGTATTCGGTACAGCATGCAGGTAGACGAAGACGAGGTGGTGGCCTTGGCCACGCTCATGACTTTTAAATGCGCGGTAGTAGACGTTCCGTTTGGCGGGGCCAAAGGAGGCGTAAAAATCAATCCGCGGACGTCTTCAGACGAGCTGTTGGAGAAAGTAACCCGCAGGTTTGCCTCGGAGCTTATAAAGAAAAACCTGATTGGCCCGGCCATGGATGTGCCCGCTCCAGATTACGGCACCGGCGCCCGCGAAATGGCTTGGATTGCTGATACCTACCACACGTTTAAATACGGCGAAACCAACGCCATGGGCTGCGTTACCGGTAAACCCGTGGGCCAAGGCGGCATCAGGGGCCGGAAAGAAGCCACCGGCTTGGGTATTTTCTACGGCATCCGCGAAGCGCTCCATGACATGGAAATTCTTAAACCTTTGGGCCTAAGTTCTGGAGTAGCCGGCAAGCGAATTATTATTCAAGGCTTGGGGAACGTGGGCTACCATGCGGCCCATTTTCTGCACGATGCAGGAGCCCTAATTATTGGCATTGCTGAGCGCGAAGGCGGTATTTACAACCCAGATGGCATTGACATTGAAGCGGCTTATGCGTACCGGACCGAGTCGGGGAGTTTGCTGGGGTTTGGCGGTTGTGCGTTCTTGGAAAGCTCTATTGATTTGTTGGAATATGAGTGCGA
>JBBSSO010000372.1:0-3084 GCA_038241905.1 Cytophagales bacterium
AGTTTGGTAATTTTGTGGTTTAGCTGCGTCCACTCATAATCGGCTAAATTACCTTTCTTAATCTTGTCTCCTTCCAACTCCGCCTCAGCAGAAATAAGGCGATTTACAAGCTGAATGGAGGACATTTCTAGCGAGAAAATAGCTACGGGTTTTCCAAAATCTACCGCGGCGTTGCGCATGGCCGAAACCACAAATGCCGTCTTTCCCATCGCGGGACGCGCCGCTAAAATCACCAAATCTGACTGCTGCCAACCCGAAGTTACGCGGTCAAGCGCCGTAAAACCGCTGGGCACGCCCGTGAGGCCTTCTTTCTGACTTTTCTTGGCTTCCAGTTCTTTAATGGCTTTATGCATTAAAGACTGCATGTCATCAAAGTTCTTCCGGATGTTGGATTCTGATACTTCAAACAACTTGGCTTCGGTGCTGTCAAGCAATTCAAAAACATCGGTAGTGTCTTCGTACGCGCGGCCCAATACTTCAGAAGAAATGCTAATAAGGTCGCGTTTAATGGCGGCCTCTGTAATAATACGGGCGTGAAACTCAATGTTAGCCGCCGAGTTGACGCGCGTGGTAAGTTGGGTAACGTAGTAAGCGCCGCCCACAAATTCCAACTCGCCCTGCTCGCGCAGTTCTTGGGTAACCGTTAAAATATCAATCGGTTCAGATTTATCAAACAGGCCCAAGATGGCCTTGAAGATGCGCTGGTGCGCGTCTTTGTAAAAACTTTGCGGTTTAAGTAAATCTATAACGGCCGTTAGGGCATCTTTTTCTAGCATGAGGGCACCCAAAACGGCTTCCTCCAGCTCTAAAGCCTGCGGCGGAAGTTTGCCCATGCCCTGCGGCACAGCGTTTTTGGTGTTCCAGGCGGTTCTACCCCTGGCCGATTTCTGTTGCGTCTCCTCCATAAGAACAAATGTACAGATAAGAGGCAACTTGGTAATCCACAAAAAGCGGCAAGCTATCCACATTTTAACAGTGAGTAGGCTTTAACGCACTGAAATTATAGAGTGACAACAAACTACAACACTAAGAAGTATTGGTTCCTTAAGCTACTTTTTTAAATGCATAAAAGCATTATTTCTATTGTACATTATCTTTATCCCATGCAGTCCTCTTACGGCCCAGCACCTTAGTGAACGTAGTATCCATAAAATAATGATATTCCCTTAAACGACCTTTGTTTCCATAGTTAAACCGATGAGTTATACGTTTAACATTCTTTGTTCCTTTGTAATCACTTGTAGTTAAATCCATGAAACTATTGGAAATATACCCAGCTTCGTCCAAATTCTTAGCATTCCATTCTTGAACTAAGTTCTGTGCTTTGTTCTCATCTGTAATCAGTGTGCCCCCACAGCCGGAAAAAAACATAAGGATTGTAAGGTATACTAAAGTTGACTTTAAGGTTTTCATAATACTTGAGTTTAGTCTGGGCAATATACAAAAGCCTCCACTGGTTAAAAAAACCTGTTATTATTTTACCTCCATCATCTGGTTTAAAGAAAAAGAACATTACGCTCACTTCATATTTTAAAGATAAATTACTAAACGCATTATTAGGTAGTCAGTTGAATACTCAAGAAGCCCTAATAGAGTTGAAATAAATCATAGGCCTTAATCCTTTGTTTTAGGCCTGTTTTTCTGAAAACAGGCTTAAAACAGACTTTTAAAAACGGTTAAAATCATTACATTTGCTTTCCTTGAAAGTGAAAATATGAGTAATTCAGCGTACCAGCACATCCACATGATTGCCATCGGTGGCAGCATTATGCACAACTTGGCCTTAGCCCTGCACCGCAAAGGCTTAAAAGTAACCGGTTCTGACGATGAAATTTTTGAACCCGCCAAAGGCCGGCTGCAAGCAGAGGGATTAATGCCCGCGCAAGAAGGCTGGTTCCCGGAGAAACTGCAACCCCTCCCCGATGCCGTTATTGTGGGCATGCACGCCCGCGCTGATAATCCAGAGTTGCTTTTTGCGCAGGAAAACAACCTGCCTATTTTCTCTTTTCCGGAGTTTATTTACGAGCAATCCAAAAATAAACAGCGGATTGTTATTGCAGGCAGCCACGGCAAAACGTCTATTACCTCTATTATTTTGCACGTGTTGCAGTACCATAATCGGCTTTTTGATTATGCAGTGGGCGCGCAGTTAGAGGGTTTTGATTTGATGGTAAAACTAACCGACGATGCCCCAATTATCATCATTGAAGGTGATGAATACCTGTCATCGCCCATCCAACTGGTACCCAAAATACACTTGTACCACCACCACATTGGCGTTATGAGCGGCATTAACTGGGACCACATTAACGTATTTCCGACGGAAGAAAATTACCGAGATCAGTTCCGTATTTTCGCCGAAATGACGCCCAAAGCCGGCACGCTTATCTATAACCAAGACGACGAGCAAGTGCTGGAAGTATGCGTGCCCAACAAAATTGACGTGAATTATGTGGGCTACACCATTCACGAACACAAGATTAAGAAAAGCGGAAAAACGATTCTGAAAACGAAGAAAGACGACGTAGAAATCCAGCTTTTTGGAGAGCACAATCTGCGCAACATTTCTGCAGCCAAAGAAGTTTGCAAGCGCATTGGTATAAAAGGCCCGGCATTTTACGAGGCGCTTGCTAACTTTAAAGGTGCCGCCCGCCGTTTAGAGAAAATTGGCGAAAATGGGAATACACTGGTTTATAAAGATTTCGCGCACGCGCCATCTAAATTAAAGGCTACCTCTGAAGCTTTGAAAAAACAATACCCAGAGCGCCAGCTAATTGCCTGTCTTGAACTGCATACTTTTAGCAGCTTAAACAAAGCTTTTCTGCCGCAATACGAAGGTACTTTTCTAGCGCCCGATGTAAAGATTGTCTATTTCAACCCTAAAACGTTGGAGCACAAGCGCATGCCGCCGCTGGACCCGGCTGACCTTAAAGCTGCCTTCGGCGATGATACCATTGCCGTGTACACTGACAGCCAAGCCTTGCATGATTTTCTGCTGACCCAGAATTGGAGAGACAAAAACCTGCTCATGATGACGTCCGGCACGTTCGGAAACCTTGATTTGCAACAACTAGCCGACACCAT
>JBBSSO010000373.1:0-3063 GCA_038241905.1 Cytophagales bacterium
CTCTGAATGTGCGTGAGGTATTGGTCAACTCCTAAGCCGCTCAGGCCTTGGTTGTGCACGGCAAATTTTCTGAATTCGTCTTTGTTGTACATGATGGTTCTATTTAGTTGCCTTAACTTAAAAAGAAGGGCGTAGGTTACAAGGTAAACCGCGACAGCCACGGGCAGTTACGCGGTTTTAGGGGTGTTTTTCAAAAAACAGGCCGAAAACAGAAAGCAGGTGGTTTGCTGACATTATGGCCGAACGTGTTTGAAGGCAGCAAGTATCGAGCGGAAAATAATTCCATATAACTGTCTCGTGTAAACGGGGGCGAGGCCGACAGCTCAGGCTAGCGTTTACACATTGTTGGAGGGAGTCTTTTTATTAAATTCAAATTTCTCATCGCCAATCTCAAGGAAAGTATGAAATCCTTCATTCATCAATTTTATCCCTAAATTGAAAGGTTCTTTTGACTCTTTTCCCATGAAAGTAAAATAAGCTTCAGCACTACCATAGAAAACCATCTTTAGACCAATAAAGCCAAATTCGTCAGATTTATGAAATTGATAATAAAATACTTCAGGGTTACTTCCCTTTGGATCTAGGTTCAACTCTTTTTCTGTTTCACACCTTCGTTTAAGAAATCTTTTCAAAGTTTGTAAGTTGTCATCAGAGTACTCTATAAATTCAAAAAACATCCTTATCTCTCCCTTAAACCCTTCTTTATATTCATGATAAAATAATCCATATGCAATGTGGTTTAAACAATTGGACAACCTCTCAATATTTGGATTGCCTAATGAAACAATTCTAAATTTTCCATCAGTCGTTAGAATCTTTCCATATTTATGATTTCTCAGAATTTCTTTTTCTATGAAGTTCTTATTTTTTCTTCTAAGCGCTCTATTAGCTTATGTGAGTTGATGAAAGCTTCCAACTGGATTGTTTTTTAATAATCCTGAAAGGGATAGCATTAGAAACTCATCATCATCTGATTTTTTTGAATTATGTAAGTCGCAAGACGGAACAGTTATTAGGTCTTTTCTAAAATTAATCCCTTTAGTATCTTTTATTTCAGGAAAAAGGCATAATGGCGGAACATGTTCTCTTGAGGTTGCATCTCTCTCACACATGTAACATTTTTGTTTTTTTTCTATATTTTATATTACAACAAGCTTGTATATAAATGGAATATAAGCAAAATACCACTACCTGATACTTCCTGCGTGATTTATCGCAGTAAAAAAATTGCAAACAAAAAGGCCTTTGCTAATAAGCAAAGGCCTTTCCTTATTTTAAACAAAGCAGTAGACTAAGCGCCTACTTTGTTGCGGAATTCGTCGGCGGTGATGGGGTTCTCCGTTACGGTTATTTTCTCTTTGATAAACTCCAGCACTTTGGTGGCAACCAGTTCTTCGTATTCGTTCACGAAGTTCTTGCCGTTGTCTTGCTTCAAGTGGTTGTCTAGGAAATTGTTGAACGTGGCTTCCATTTCTTCCGGCACCTGCGGCATGTTGAACTGGGCCATCATTTTCTGGCGGGCGCTGTTCACCACATCTTCGTTGCTAACTTTAAGGTCATGGTCTTCCACTACTTTGTTGCGGATCATAGACCATTTCAGCTCTTTTACATATTGGCCGTAAAACTCGTCAATCTGCTCAGGCGTAATTTTGCCCTCGTTGGTAACGGTTAGCCAGCGTTTAAAGAACTCGTTAGGTATTTCAATAGAAGATTTCTCTACCAATTGGTCAATCACGTCGCGGTCTAAAACGTTAACGGCTTCGCGGTCATAGTTGTCTTTGATAACCTCCCGCACTTTGGCGTCAAATTCTTCTTGCGTGGTTACGTTATCTTTCCCGAAGATTTTGTCAAAGAACTCCTGGTTCATCTCGGCGGTTTCAGTGCGGTTTATTTTATCTACCACAAACGTAAATTCGCCGTTTAAATCTTTGGTTACGTCTTTGCTGAGGCCAGTTACGTGGGCCAGAGCGGCGTCATCGCCGAAGGCTTCCCGAATGTCAAACGTAACGGTATCGCCTGGTTTTACGCCCACAAATTTATCGGCGCCAGCCAATACTTTGTTTAACGGCAGTAAGGTTTTGGTTTCAAAATCACCGTCGGTTTGCTTTAAATCACCGTACAGATAATCATTGGCTTCAGACACTTCTGGGTTGGTGGTTTTGCCAAACTGCTTCTGCATCTGCTCGTAGGCTTCATCAACGGTGGTTTGGTCTACTTCAATGTCATATTTCTGTACAGAAACCTGGTCTAAAGGCAGTTCAAATTCGGGCAGTAAACCAAGGTCATAGCTAAACTCAAATTCCTTTTGCGTTTCCCAGTCGATGGCGTTGTCATCCATCCGGTCAGGCAGGGGCTCGCCTAAAATGCGAACTTTGTTTTCTTTGATGTAGTTGGTTACAGACTCATGCAACAATTGGTTAATGGATTCAACCAAAATACCTTTGCCGTACATTTTCCGGATTAAGCCAGCAGGCACTTTGCCCGGCCGGAACCCTTTGATGTTGGCTTTCTTGCTGTAGTCTTTAATTTGCTCATCTACGCGGGCAGCATAATCTGCCTCTTGCAGGTTAACGGTTAATTTGGCGTTCTGGCCTTCGGTCTTATTGAGAGTGATATTCAAAGCGATTTGTATTTAATTGTTCGACTCTTAAATTGAAAAAACCCCCAACCCCGGTTGGGATTGAGGGTTTGAGGTGTGCGGATGGAGGGACTCGAACCCCCATGCCTCGCAGCGCTAGATCCTAAGTCTAGTGCGTCTACCAATTTCGCCACATCCGCATTAATGTGTGTTTTTGTTATGGTGCTGCAAATGTAGTGAACTCTTTATTGTTTATGCAAACCTGTTTCGTTTTTTTTGTAGAAATTTATAAAAAACTTGTCAAAGAAGCGCTGCCACTTGCCAAGCCCCGGATTTTACCGTACCTACCCGCATGATTGACCACGAAGCTGAACGGAAAGAGATATTACGCCAGTACAGAAAGTTGCTTCGGCACGCCAAGCCTTTTTTGAAAGACAATGACGCCAAGATTATAAAGAAGGCGTTTAACACATCGCTGGAGGCGC
>JBBSSO010000374.1:0-3063 GCA_038241905.1 Cytophagales bacterium
CATGAGCACGCACAAGCATTTTATCATTGATTTTGACAGCACGTTTACCAAAGTAGAGGCCCTAGACGCCCTTTGCATTATCTGCTATCCAGACCCGCAAGAACGCCAGCAAGTCTTAACGGAAATCCAGCGCCTCACTGATTTGGGCATGGAAGGCGAAATTCCGCTTACCGAGTCACTAGAAAAACGGCTGGCTTTGCTCAAGGCCAACAAAGCAGACATCGCCCAATTAATTGAGTACCTCAAAGGGCAGATTTCTGAATCGTTTAAACTGAACAAGGCTTTTTTTGAAACATTTAGAGACGATGTATATATTATCTCTAACGGGTTCAAAGAGTTTATTGTGCCCATTGTAACGGAACTGGGCGTAAAGCCCGACCACGTATTTGCCAACAGCTTTGAGTTTGACGATGCCGGCAACATTACCGGGTTTGACCGCCAAAACGTGCTTACCCAAAACCAAGGCAAAGCCAAGCAAATAAAATCCCTTAACCTACCCGGCGAGATTTACGTGATCGGGGACGGCTACACCGATTGGGAAATTAAAGAAGCCGGCATCGCCGATAAATTTTACGCCTTCACCGAGAACGTGAGCCGCGACAGCGTCGTTAACCGCGCCGACCACGTTACGCCTAGCTTGGATGAGTTTCTGTATGTAAACAAATTGCCTAGCGCCACGTCTTACCCCAAAAACCGCATTAAAGTGCTGGTGCTGGAGGGTATTCATGAGCAGGCGGTGCAAATGTTCCAAAAAGAAGGCTACAATGTAGAAGTTATTGCCGGCGCACTAGAAGAAGAAGAACTTTGCGCGCAACTGCATGATGTTTCAATTGTCTGCATCAGGTCTAAAACCCAGTTGACGGCCAAAGCCCTGGCCGCCGCTCCGCGCCTGATGGCGGTGGGGGCGTTCTGCATCGGCACCAATCAAATTGATTTGCAAACCTGTACAGACCGCGGCATTGTGGTGTTTAACGCGCCGTACAGCAATACCCGCAGCGTGGTAGAAATGGCCATCGGGCAGATAATTATGCTCGGCCGCGGCATTGTAGAAAAAAGCAACCGCATGCACCGCGGCGAGTGGGACAAATCTGCCAAAGGTTCTAACGAAATTCGCGGCAAGAAACTAGGCATTGTGGGTTACGGCAACATCGGGTCGCAACTGTCTGTCTTGGCCGAAGGGCTGGGCATGGAGGTTTATTTCTACGATGTAGTTGACAAACTGGCCCTAGGCAACGCCAAAGTATGTGCCACGCTAGATGAACTTTTGGCGCTGGCCGACATTGTTACGCTGCACGTAGACGGGCGGGCGTCCAACAAAAATATCATCGGCGCCGCCGAATTTGAGAAAATGAAAGAAGGCGTTATTTTCCTAAACCTAGCCCGCGGGCACGTGGTGGAGATTGACGCGCTGGCCCAAAACATTGAAAGTGGCAAGATTAGAGGCTGCGCCGTAGACGTGTTTCCGCATGAGCCCAAAAACAACCAAGAGTGTTTTGAAAGCGCGCTGAGAGGCCTGCCCAACACGTTGTTGAGTCCGCACATTGGCGGCAGCACCGAAGAAGCGCAAGAAAATATTGCCCTTTATGTGCCTTCTAAGCTGATTGACTACATAAATACTGGCGGTTCTTACAACAGCGTCAACTTCCCTAACCTGCAGCTGCCGGCTTTGCGCAACGCCCATCGCCTGATTCATATTCACCGGAACGTGCCGGGTATTTTGGCGAAAATCAACATCGCGCTGGCTGCCAACAACATCAATATTTTAGGGCAATACCTCAAAACCAACGAGACCATCGGCTACGTGATTACCGACGTAGACACCAAATACAACCGCTCCGTGCTCAAAGAATTGAAGGACATTCCGGATACCATCAAGTCTAGAACGCTGTATTAATGGCTGGTTTCAGGCGGTAGTTTTTTTAGGTCGATGGCCTTTCTCTTTGTGATAGCGGGATTTCTTAGCGGAGCGAAATCCTTTTGAAATCCTGTTTTAGGCCTGTTTTTAGAAAAACAGGCCTAAAACAGGATTATGAAATTTGGGAGGCTTGTGGTCTGCTCTCTTTTGTTTAAATTTCTTGCAACGCACCAAAAAACCTGCCATGCAAACTTTTGATTATAAGGCTTTTGTAGACCAGTATTTCACCCATTTCAACCACCACGACTGGCACAAAATAGCCAGCCTGTACGCCGAAAATGCCGCGTTCAAAGACCCTTCTTTGGGCCCGGGCATGGTGCCGCAATCGCGCCAGCAGATTATTGCCAAGTATAGCGAGATGGCCAAAGTTTTTCCGGATCTGAGAGACGAGGTACTCAACGTGTACCCGTCTGGCCAGCAGCACGTGATTGTGGAATTTGTATCTAAAGGAACCGCCCCCGATGGTTCTACTTTTGAATTGCCCATCTGTACTATTTTTACCGTAGAAAACGGCTTAATTACCCAAGACTTTACGTACTACGATAATCTTGAAGAGTAGCAATTTCTGTTTTCGGCCTGATTTTCTAAAAACAGGCCGAAAACAGGAATCGCTATCAGCACCTTAAAAAAATTAGCTTTAAAAACATGGTTTACTTTACGCCCGGCCCGTCTCACCTGTACCCAACCGCCGCTAAACATTTGCAAACTGCGCTAGACCAACATGTTTTCTCGCAGAGTCACCGGAGCCAAGGGTTTAAAGATTTATATCGGCGCGCCGATGCAGGCCTGCGGCAATTGTTTAACCTGCCCGAAGATTACGCCATTTACTTTACCGGTTCCGCCACCGAAATCTGGGAACGCAGCCTGCAAAGTTTAACCGCCCAGCATACGTTTCATCTGGTAAATGGCTCTTTTTCTAAAAAATACCTAGACCACGCCAAGTATTTGGGTCGGCAGGCGCAGGCCTTGCACGTTCCGTTTGGCCAAGGTTTTGACCTAGACCAAATTCAGGTTCCGGAGCAGACGGAATTGCTGGCCGTTACCCAAAACGAAACCAGCTCGGGCGTGTGCATGCCCGTGCAAGACATTCACGCCCTCCGGACGCGTTTCCCGGATACGCTGCTATCGGTAGACATGGTTTCTGGCGC